>JAYVXK010000332.1:0-6998 GCA_043785265.1 Myxococcales bacterium
CGTTTGGTGGCTGAAATGAGCGGGTGCCCGAGATCCACGGCTTCGAATCGAACGGCGTCACCCACTTCGGGCCAAGAGAGCGTCGGCTCTTCGAAGGACATCGTCGCAAAGCTCGAGAGCGCCTCCATCTCACCGAGGGCCATCAACCATTGGCGCACAGTCTCGGCGTTGCGACTCCGCCAACTCTCGAGAGAAAGGACCACGAGCGGCTCGAAGAAAAAGATCGGCGCTACCAGCAGACGAAATACTTCGTTCGAGAGTCCATCGGCAAAACCAACTATGGCGCCGAGCCGTCGCATTTCGGCGGTCGCTGTGCGTTCACCCGTCTTGAGACGATCGCGAATGCTCTTGAGCAGCGGCGACTCGAGGGGCGTGAGTTCGACCAGCGCGAACAGTTCTCCATAAGCCGAGAGGCTGCTCTCGCTCGAAGTCACGGCAGCGATCACCGGCGACGTGCGAGCACGCATCGCGAGACCGACGAGGATGGCTGCCGCGTACGGCAAAAGACAAACCACGGTGGACCATCCAAGCGCGCGACCTCCGAACATTGCAGAGAGGACAACGACAGGCACGACGACGCTCAGAGCCCGCCAAAGGAAGAGCGGTGGCGAGGCTGATTTATGCTCGATCCACGCGAGCATCGGCCCCGGATCGTGTCCTTCACCGAGAGTCATCCCGAGCACGGCCACTTGCTCGCGGAGTTCGGATCGCGCAGCGAGTTCTTTGGCCGCGACCTCTCGTTCGACAACAGTCGCCGCGCTCTTGGGCGGCGCGCTCAGCCACGCGGCGAGTGTCTCCTCGCCAAAACGTGTCGTGGCAACACTCACGCGTTGAAACAAAGACGAGGGACCGAACAGATCGAGGTCGGAAGCGTAAGCGTGGTCCGCCGTAAGGAAGGCCGCACCGTCGCGCGATCCCGAATAATCGCCTTTGCAACGCGCCAACCCTCGCTCGCAATACACCACTGAAGCTTTGGCGCGTTGACGTGCACGCTCGATCCTCGCATGCACGATCAAGAGAACGACAAACGCCGCCACCGCGACGCCCACCGCGTCCCAGAGAGAACTCGGCGCGTGCGCGAACACCATCGCAAGGATGGCCGCCAGTCCGCCAAGGACCAGCAACACACGCAGTGTGCCGACGAGGCGGTAACGTCCTTCGTGAGTGGCGAGTTCGCGCGCGCGGAGACCCATGTTGCGGATGTAGAGCGACGTGGCGTCCAAGGCCGATGGACTACTGCGCGCGGCATTTGATGGCGAGAAAGAAAGGATCGGGGCGTCTCCGCAGCGTGGATGTGTCCGTCTGGCTGAGCGGACGCAGCATCTCCGCGCTTGCGGGCGAGCGGTCCGCTCGGGCTGGAGGGGCCCCAAATCTCCCTCACCGAAGATTGTTCGCCCACTCCTGAATTCGCGTTCGCTCTTCCTTGGTCAGATCGAACGCGTCGGCGACGACCGCATCAACGTCCCTCTGTTGTGCAGGCGAGAGCGGAGCGTTCGCTCGTGAGCAACTCGCTCCGAGTTCGTGGAGAGTGGACTTTGTGCTGCTTGGGAAGGCTGGGGTTTTTCTCAGGTGACCGATCTTCACTTGAGGCATGCCCTGGCGCGCGTCGCGATGACGGACGTAGTGCAGGTAGCGAATGGGGTTGGAGTTCAACCAGGCGACCAGTGCCTCGGCCGAAAAGTCTTCGTCTGCGAAGCCGGCGAGCAGTGAGTTGCGAAAGCCCAGACCGTCGGACAGGCACGCGATAGGGACGCGAGCGGTTTGACGGATGAGAATGCGCACCTCTGCAAATCCAATCGCCGAACGTAAGCGGTTTCCGAACCATGTCGGATCTGCCCAAGAACAAGGCTCTTTGCGACAGAACGCGCTGATGTCACTGCCGGTGCGCAGCGCGACAGTGTGTCGTTCGTCAGGTGCGTCGCGGAGGTGATGCACGTCTTCTCCAAACGACTGCAACCCGCGCTCGCCAAACAGATGCGGAGGCAACGGGTCCGCCGACATCTTGAGCACGATGCGACGCGCGAGGTCGTCGAGATCGGGTCGCTCCACTGGCCACTGCGCCTCAGAGCCCTCGCGCAGCTCGTCGCGACGCGTGGAGAGAAGCGCCATGCACGGTTGAAAGACGCCTTCGAATGAGTCTCCGAGATCAGGTAGCCCTTCGTCGCATACGCAGTAACGATCGTGCGCGCGACGAGTGGGCGCATAACCCGATTGTTCGGACATCGAACTAGGGACGAGCAGTCCGAGCCTGCCGCCCGGCGCCAGGAGAGACGCGCATCGCTCGATGAAGACGCCTTGGATATTTCGATATCCAGAGAAGGACGCATATCGAGTCAGCAGCGTCTTCTTGAGAGACGCATCGATAGGTTGCGCGGCGCGACCGGCGAAAGAGATCCAGGGTGGGTTACCCACGAACGCATCGAAGCCGCGAACAGGCCGCGCAAAGACGTCCGCAAAGGTCGTCGGCCAGTCGAGTTGCTCGTCGAGGAGTGCATCGCCCACGACGAGGAATCCCTCGGGGACGATCGCGCCGAACTCGATCCATAGAGCGGCACGAGCGAGGTCCACCGCGATCGGATCGCGATCGACTCCGCGCAGGCACGTCTCTGCGATCAGCCTCGATATGTCGTTCGGGCCTGTTTTGCTGCCTCGAATGCATGCACGTTGGAAAGCATCCGCGAGCGCACGCGTCGCTGCCAACAAGAACGCGCCTCCTCCCATCGCAGGATCGCAGACGCGCAGCGCGAGTGCTTGTTCCGCAGACGACGTGTCGCCGAGCAGCGGAGCCACGGCGAGAGTGGCGACGCGATTGGCAACCATTGTCGGTGTGTAGTGAGACCCTGCGCGCTTGCGCACGAGCGATGGTTGAATCGACAGATCGCGATCGACACGCACCATGCACAGCGCTTCGTAGAGCGTACCGAGCCGCTCTGCGTCGATGCTGCTCCCGAGCGCGTGCCATGCGCTTTGCAGCGAGTCTTCGAGGATGTGCAGCGCAAACGCCGTGGACAAACCCTTTTGGAGGGTCGGCCCAATCGCTCTCGAGCCGAGCAGAGTCTTCCACGTCGGCGCTGTGAGGGTGTCCTTCTTGGTGACGATCGCCAAACCAAGTACGAGCGACACCAATGCAGAGTGGAGATCGACCTCGACCAGCGGGCGCTCTGTCCCTTTGACGAGAATCTGGAGCGCATGGTTCGCGCGCTCTGCAATGGTCGGCGTCATCGAGTCAACGCTTCGATCCGTATCCGATCGAGACGTGAGCGTCGCTAAGTTTTGGCCGTCACTTGTAGATCGTGGCGCCCATCGTGCCGGGCGAAAAGAGCGGCTTTGCGTCTTGTGCGGAGATCGCCACAGTGGGAGTGTCCATGGCCCAAGTGCCTATTTCATAGGGCTGGAACGACACTTCGAGGTGCAACACTCCGCCCTCGTCTCGCACGCAAACATTCGAGTCGGCGGTCAGCTCGGGGGTATCGGTGAAGAACCCAGCGTCCGTCAACTTGGTGGTGTTGTTGTCCTTCCGGAGTTGAGCGCTCGTCAATGTGGAGAGAGTCGCGAGCGCGGTGCCGGAGAGTTCTTGTGCGAGCCGCACGAGTCTGCCGGAGGCGAGATCGGCGACATAACAAGTCGCGCCGTAACTACCGTGAGCGCCGCCAGTGAATGCATATTGGCTTGTCTCGAGCCCCACGAACGCCGCGCGCATCGCGCTAGTCGAATAAGCCGTGTCCATGTCATAGGGCATGTCGTCCTTCGCGCCCTCGCACTCCTCGCTCTTGAGAGGCGCGCCACCTCCAGACAGCGTTCGCAGTTTGTTGTTGGGCGCAGTTTGAACTGCGGCGGGTGCGATCTGCTCGACGATTCCGAAGAGACCGAAACCGAGTATGCTCGAGGCATGAAGTTCGCGCCTTGGCTTGTGGTTGCTTCTCTTGTGGTTGCGGGAGGCGTCGCTGCGAGCTGCGCGAAGAGCGTCACCGAACCCGACGTGACTCCCCCCGATGTAGACGGGAGCGTCGTCGACTCGAGCGCGTGTCCTGATGCGGACGTCACCACCGACCCCAAGAACTGCGGCGGATGCGGTCACAAGTGCGTGACAGGTCAAGTGTGCTCCAGCGGAGCGTGCAAAGCGGAATGCGATCCGCCGACTGCCAAGTGCACCGGAGTCACCACGTGCGTCGACCTGACCAAAGACCCCAAGCACTGCGGCGGTTGCACCAAAGTCTGCGACCCCGGCGACGCCAGCGCGTTGCCACCCGGCGACAACAACCCACTCCCTGACAGTGGAATCGGCCCTGACGCAGGAGATGCGGGACCCGCGTGGACGCTGGGCACTCCTGACTGCGTGACTTCCGCGTGCACGGTTCAGTGCCAAAATCCCATGTTGGCTTGCAGCGGCTTTTGCTTCGACGTCACGCGTTCGCACGAACACTGCGGCGACTGCAAGACCGCGTGTGCCGTGGATCAAGCGTGCGGCGGTGGGCACTGTTGCCCGGTCGGTCAATCGTATTGCAATGGATCTTGCGTCGACATCCTGGGTGATCCCAAGAACTGCGGCAGTTGCGGAAACGTCTGCGCCAACGGCTTGTCGTGCGGCAACGGTGTCTGCTCTGCGTTGCTCGGCTCGGGCACCGACGTCGACCCATGGCACTTCACGAACGCGCCGCTCGCGTGCATCGACTTCTACAATAAGCTCGGCAACACCGCGAAGGACGGCGTCTACACGACCTCTCCGCTCGGCAGTCCGATCAATGTCTATTGCGACATGAGCAGCGGCGGCATCACCTACGAGTCCTTCGGCATGGGCCAATACACTGCGAGCTACGCAGGGTGGACATTCGTCGGGGGCCCTGATTTCAGCGGCAGCAAGCAGTTCGATGCGGCCTTTTCGTATCTGTACAATCGCGACTATCTCGTCAACATCAAGCCTGGGTGGAGCAGCGGCAATTGTTGTTTCATCAATACGACGAAGACTGATTACATAGGGATTGGGACCAATTCATACATGTACCCGGGGCTCGCGAATTCGAGTTCGTTTACCTGCGGGGGCCCGTACAACGATCCCAAGTATCGGTTTTGGTGGGCGCTGAGCTCGACGATCAAGGCGAGCTACACGCCTGCTGAGGCTGGGCAGGTTACGATTTCTACGTCGTGCGGGGTTTCTGGCAATCCTGCTGTTTTTGTTAAACGTTACAAGTAACGGGTGGAAGGTTGCTTGTAACGGGTGGAAGGGTTGCTCGGGTTCGGGAGGGCTAGAGGCCTGCGAGCGCGTAATCTGACTGCACGCGGACGATGGCGACGCCTGAAGCATCGCGCGACCATTCGAGATTGGGGGGACTGTCATCGCGGGTTGGGGTGACTTGGTCGTCGAGCGACTTGGCTCCGACACCCGGAATCCAGCGCACCAAACGCACGTGCCACGGCTCGTTGTTTCCGGCTCGCTCGGACCACGCGACGAGGACGCCTTCGCCGTCTGCTGCGATGATCGGTTGGCTTGGATCGTGTGCACGCGAGAGCGCGACGAGACCGCCGATGGGCGAGTGGTCTGGCGTCATGGCTCCCACGGCGATGCCGTCGTCATGTCGGTAGGCGACTGCGTAGCCGCGCTCTCCCGCGAGCTTGGTGGTCGTCAGACCTTCGACGCCCTCGTGGGGTGACACGAAAATCCCGTGGTGCTCGCCGTCTTGCTCGAGCGCGAGATGTTCGCCGGGGCAGTGGACGATGCGCGACTCGGTAGCGCCCGACGAGGCGCACCCGCCGAGCGCCGCAAAACCAAGAGAGATGACGAACGAGAATCGAACGAGCTGAGTGTTCATGAGAGTCCCCTTGCGAACAGGCCGCAGCCCGCTCGCGCTGTTGGAGAGCAGCCATTCCCCCGCATCGCAAACGACGCAGTAACTGCCCTCAATCAGAGCTACGAGCGAGCGCCTGAGGGGTTACAGAAATAATTCGAGGCTCGGTTGGGCCTCACCACCCGCTTGCGATCTGCTCACTAATCCACTCAGCCAAAGCGCTGATCGTCAGTGCCGGATTAGCCCCCAATGGCGTCGGCAAGATCGACCCATCCACCACATACAACCCGGTCTGGCCAAAAACAGCCCCTCTTGCATCCACGACTCCCGTCGTTGCGTCTTCCCCCATCGCGCACCCACCAATGGGATGAGCGGTGATCAACGCATGCCCCAAGAACTGACGCGACAAGGGATTATCGAGATAAACCCCTTTGGCTGCATTGGTGATCGACAGCATCTCGTCGTCTGCCCGTTTCGCGAAGTTCTCATTTTCAGGATCGTCCCACGACACGCTGACCTTCCCGTCGCTCTTGAGGACGAGTTTGCCGAGCTTCTCCTCGAAGCCCATCGCAAAAAACATCTGAGTGTGGTTCATCGCGCCCGCAGTATCGAAACCAAACTGGTCACCGGCCACACGCAACCATGACTTCACGCCGTCCCAAAACCCAGCTCGTCCACTTGCCCCTTCGAAGGCGCGCGCGAGCGGCAATGCGCTCCGCACGATCGGCACGATGGCTTGAGGGATGCCACCTTCTTCGATGATGAATCGCGCGCGCGGATCGGGATCGCTCTGGTTGAATCGCGCGACACTCGTGATGGTGGGTCCTTCGGTGATTTGTGTGCGATCGGGCGTGTTGTAGCCGAATCCGAGCACGTCTCCGTTGCCGCTGAAGCCTTCACCCAGTCGGTCGGAGAGTTGGAGCGCGTGCGCCGCGCGACTTCGAGCGAGGACTTTGAACGTGCCATACGTGCCGGCCGCGAGGACCACTTCTGTCGCCTCGATGTCCGCATCTTTGCCCGTGCTGTGATCATGCGTATGCACGATCCAACCGCCGACTTTGGGTTCGATCGTCGTCACCTCGATACGCGTGAAGATGTTCGCGCCCTGTAGCTCGGCGACTGCCAGGTAGTTCATGTCGACTGTGTTCTTCGCGCCGAAGTTGCAGCCCGTCACGCAACCACCACAACCCGTGCACGCAGACTGATCGACATTCG
>JAYVXK010000333.1:0-6995 GCA_043785265.1 Myxococcales bacterium
CGGCAACAAAAAAATCGACCGGTCGCGGAGCGTGCGCCGCCCTTGATCGGGACCGATGGAATACCCACTCTTCCCACCCATCCCAAAGCCACATCTACCTTCCCGCCGCCCAGCTCCATCGGGCACGAGCAAGGGTGGTGCTCGTCCGCGACCGAGCGACAACCTATCCGTTGCCGGTGCCCCCCTAATCCCCGTTGCCCCTATCTTCGGCCCCAGGCGGCACCCGCAACCCGATCGCCAACGTCAGCAACCCGGCGAAGTCCTCGATGGCCGCCCCAAGATGCGGCGTCGCAGTTGCCTCACACTGCCCATCATCCCGAAGCGCATTCAGCAAGAGCCGATCTCGCTCGGCAA
The DNA here is from genome assembly GCA_043785265.1 of Myxococcales bacterium. GTDB lineage: Bacteria > Myxococcota_A > Polyangia > Polyangiales > Polyangiaceae > JANYHY01. The sequence continues at coordinate 355 of JAYVXK010000333.1, forward strand.
GATCACGCTCGTGATCGGCGAGCGCCTCCAGTTTTCGCAGTGCACTGATCGCAGCTGGCGAGGTCCCGGCCGCGAGTGACGAGGGCGAAGCAAGTCCACGCGTGTACGCCCAACTGCGATTGAGCACATAGCCGGAGAACGGCAGTCGCATCGAGCGCAGCTTCGCCTGCATGAAGCGAGCTTCCGTGCGCGCGGCGCTGTCGGGACTCGTGACCACGATGAAGCTCGACTGGTCGCTCGTCAGGAGAGCACGGACCGCCTCGGCGTGAGAGCGCATCGACGCAAACATGCCTGAAAAGCCGCCTAAAAATGACTGCAAGTCGTCCATGAAGCCTTCGCCGAAGATCCGATCGAACACACTCGACACCAGCCCGCGCGCGCGACTCCAGAACAACCCGCTCGCTCCTGTGCTCGGCAAAAACACGCCGACGATTTTCTCGTCCAAGAAGAGCGCGAGCTTGCGAGGTGCTTCGAGGAACTCGAGCGCGTTGCGCGACGGCGGCGTGTCGAGGACGACCAGATCATAGTCGCCGCTCTCGTGAAAGGTGTAGAGCGCCTCTGCTGCCGTGTACTCTTGCATGCCCGCGATGAGGTCGCGCAGCGCGAGGTAGAGTTTGTTGCCGAGCACGCGATCGGCGCGGTCTTTGGTGTCGCTGAGTCGTCGCACCATGCTCTCGAACACGATGCGCGGATCGAGCATCCATGCCCATAATGCGCCGTCCGTCTTGACCAGCGCGCTGGGGACGCGCGCAGGAGTCGCGCCGCCTGCAGGGATCCCCATCGCCTCGGCGAGTCTGCGCGCGGGATCGATCGTGAGAACCAACACGCGTCGACCCGCCATCGCTCCCGCCAGACCGATCGCAGCCGCAGTCGTCGTCTTGCCAACGCCTCCGGCTCCGCAACAAACGATCACGCGCTTCTGCGATACGAGGTCGCTCGTGAACGGTGCGTCGGTTGCGCGTCTCATGCTTTGGCTCCGATGCCAAAGGCCTGCGCAATGGTGCGTTCGAGGTGCGTCTCGTCGATCACCTCTGGAAGTGTGAGCGGAGAGTGACCGAGTTCCCGCTTCAAACGAGCGATCGACTCTTTGGCGCGATCGATGCGCGGGATCGTGCGTGCGCCAAGCATCGCCGCGGTGTCGATGTGCATCGCGTCGATGGCTGCGCGTTCTTCTGGGGTGAAGGGATCGACAGGCACGCGGTTGACGATCACTCCAGCCAGCGGGATCTTGTGCTTGCTGATGCCATGCGCAAGCTCGATGGCTTCGCTCACGGGCAGTGTCTCGGGCAGCGTGACGAGCAAGGTCCCGGTCTGTTTGGGATCCGTGAGCAAAACCAGACCTTCGCGCATGGCATCGTGGATAGGTCCGCGCTTGATCACCTTCAAGATCACACTGGGGACCTGCGCGAGTCCAAGCGCGTGTCCCGTGGCTGGAAGATCGACGATCAAAAGATCATGTTCGAACGAACCGTCGCTGCGCTTGCGACGAAGAAAATCGAGGATGCGATAGAGCACGCCCATCTCGGCCAAAGATGGCGCCGCCAGCAAAAATCTGCGGATCGCAGCGCTTTTCATCGCGGCATCGGCGAGCATCCGCATGGGCAGCGCGTCGCGGAGAAAGTGCAGGTGCCCCGCGTGCGGTGTGAGCAGCGCGAGCGAGAGATTGCGCTCGACCAGCACCGGCTCTTCGCTTGCGCGTTTCAGACCGAGCACCTCCGCGAGAGGAGTGGGCGAGTCGAGCTCGTACGAAACTTCCGCCGCGAGCACGCGTTTTCCGGCAGCTGCTGCCGCGCGAGCGAGACCCGCGGTGACCGTGGTCTTGCCGACGCCGCCTTTGCCGGCCACGAGCACAGCGCGCAATCGAGAGAGATCCATCATCGCTTGGACCTCGCTCTCTCTCGTGGACCACGCTGCGGGCTCGCCCCAGACGTGCCGTCTCGTCGCCAAGAGCCTGAGCGACCACCGGACTTGCTGATCAAGCTCACTTCGAAATGCATGTCGCGGTCGACCGCTTTGAGCATGTCGTAAATGGTGAGCGCAGCGACAGACGCACCAACGAGTGCTTCCATCTCGACGCCGGTCTTGTCGTGCGCATGCGCGGTCGACGTGATGACGACGGTGGTGGCTTTGACCGACAAGTCGATCGTCACGCTGCTCAAAGCAATCGCATGGCAAAGCGGGATCAAGTCCACAGTGCGTTTGGCGGCTAAAATGCCGGCGATTCGCGCAGTCGCGAGCACATCGCCCTTGGGAGTGTTGCCGCTCGACAAAAGGCGAGCCGTCGCAGCTTTCATCGTCACGATGGCCTCTGCCGTAGCGACGCGATCGGTCGTGGGCTTGTCGCCGACGTCGACCATGCGCGCTTCGCCGCGTGCAGACAGGTGCGTGAGCTTTTTAGTCAAAGACCGATCTCCGAGAAAGGATACACGTCCACGCGTGCGCCGAGTGCGAGCAGTGTAGCGTCGGCTTCGATCGCACAGAGAGCATTGGCGCGAGCCACACCCAGCGCGGAGCCGCTCGCCTGATGTTTCACGATCTCGACGGTGTCGCCCACCATTCGGGCGCGCGCGAATTCGAGTCGACCTGGTTTGCGTGAGTGATCATGCGCGAGCGACATGCGCATCGGTGATGGCCACGTGACCACGTCGCCTTGCATCGCACGCAAGAGGGGTACGCCAAACAACGCGAAGGTGACCATCGCAGAGGCTGGATTTCCAGGCAATCCGAGGACGATCGTCTCGCCTTTGCTGCCCACGCAAATCGGCTTGCCGGGTTTGATCGCGACGCGCCAAAAGTCGAGTGTCACGCCTTCGGCTTCGAGCGCAGGTCGGACCACGTCGTGATCGCCCACGCTCACGCCGCCAATCGTGACGAGCACGTCGCATCGGTCGAGAGCGCTCGCGATGGCTGCGCGCACGTCTTGCTCCGCGTCTCGCGCTCGCGGGGCTATCTCTACGCGCGCGCCATAGCGCTCCGCCATCATCGCGATCGCGACACTGTTCGATTCGGGGATCGTCCCTTGGGCGCCCGCTTCACCTGGATCACGCAACTCGTCTCCTGTCGCCAGGACGATCACTCGCGGCGCGCTCGCCACGAGCACTTCACGTCGCTCGAGAGTGGCCGCGAGAGAGGCATGTGCAGGCCCCATGCGCGTGCCATGCTCGAGGGCACGCTCCGACTGGCGAAGGTCTTCGCCGCGTTTTCGCACGTGTTGCCCCAAGCGCGCGGGTGCCGAAAAAATGGCCGTTTCGCCTTTGCGCGTGACCTCTTCTTGCATCACGACTGCGTCCGCGCCCTCGGGCATCACGGCGCCCGTGAAAATGCGACACGCGGTCTTCGTCGCGAGAGGGCGACCCAGTGGTGCGCCTGTCTTGCTCTCACCGCTCACGGGCAACTCGCCTCCGCTCGTCACGTCGCTCGCTCGCACGGCGTATCCATCCATCATGCTTGCGTCGAATGCGGGCCAGTCTTGGAGCGCGGCGATGTCTTCGGCCAACACGCGCCCCGCCGCCTTGAGGACGGACACCATCTCCGTGCGAGGCGCGCGCGCCAGCCCAAGAAGGCGCGTGCGAGCTTCGAGGAGGGTCAGCATGGCAGCGTTATACATGACTCTCGAAACACGGGCCTACAGCTCACCAAGAGTGAACGACATCACTTCGCCGATCGATGCAGCCCCGCACGCGAGCATCGCGAGTCTGTCTATGCCGAGCGCATTGCCCGCGCTCGGTGGGAGTCTCGCGAGGGCATCGAGGAGTTTATCGTCGATCGGATAGACGTCTTGCCCTCGTTCGCCACGGAGCCGTTGGTCGGCTTCGAAACGCGCGCGCTGCTCTGCCGCATCCACGAGTTCGCCGAAACCGTTGCACAGCTCGACGCCCGCTAGATAAAGCTCGAACCGTTCTGCGACCGCTTCGTCACCAAGTTTTTTTCGGGCGAGCGAGGCCATGCACGCGGGGTAGTCCACCAAGAAGACCGGACGCTGCAGCGAAGCGATGCCTGGCTCTACGCGGTCGATGAGCAAGCGAAAGAAACGCTCTTCGTCCATCGAAGCCATCGTGAGCATGTCCGGTCCTTGGACATCAGCGAATCTCTCGAACGCATCACGCACGGAGAGCCGTAAAAATGGGGGTGTCGTCGTGATGCGCGCGTCGTGCACACGAATGGATCCACCGGTGACGCGCGCCACGAGTTGCTCGGTGTCTTGCATCACGTCCGACACACTCGCGTCTGCGCGGTACCACTCGAGGATCGAGAACTCGGGGTTGTGGAGGTGACCTTCTTCGTCGCGCCGATACGCGCGGCAGACTTGGTAGATGCGCGCGTGGTCCGCGAGCACACGCTTCATTTGATACTCGGGCGAAGTCGCGAGCCAGTGTCGCCCTCGCTTCGGAATGTCCACTGCGAACGTCGCCAGGTGCGTGTCCATGCCAGGCGAGGGCACGATGCTGGGCGTGTCGACATGCATGAACCCACGTGACTCGAAGAACGCATGAACGTCACGCAGCACTCTGGCGCGCGCGTCGAGCTGCTTGGGCGTCACGACGCGCTCAGGCCGCGCAAGAGCACATCGGATAGTTGCGTCGCTGCGCGCACGAGACCGCCGCGATCAGCCTTGCCGAGCGCCCATGTGAGCGCCAAACCGTCCAGCGCGCCGAAGATCGCGCGCGCGATGAGATGCGGCGAAACGTCCGACCGAAACTCTCCGCGACGCTGCCCGTCGAGCACCACATGCGCGATCACTTCGAGGTACGTCATGAATTTCGGCGCCGCATACTCTTTGAGCAGCTTCGTCGACTGTCGCAAGATCACCGTCATGACCTCAGCCAGTTCGCGCTCGCTCTCGAGCAGACCGAGTTGCAGCTCGATGATGCGCCGCAATCGCGCCCGCGCCGTCGGTAGCTTCGGAAGCTCTGCGCTCATGAAGGTGATGAGGCGCTCCACGCGGTCTTCGAAGAGCGAGATGAGCAGGTGCTCTTTCGATGTAAAATACAGGTAGATGGTGCCGTCCGCGACACTGGCCGCTTTGGCCACTTCACTCACGCGCGTCGCGTGGAAGCCATTCTTGGCGAACACCTTCACGGCAGCCGAGAGAATGCGTTCCCGCTTGTCTCCTTTCGGAGCTCTCACGCGAGGCGGCGACTTGGCCTTCTTCGCAGGGTTTTCGGTCCGAACTCTCACTGTCGTTCTGCCGTGAGTGAGGATTCACTCATTCGAGTCGCGAGTACCAAACGCGCCCAAGAAAGAAAAGGCCTGGGAAGCGAGTTGCCTCCCAAGCCTTCGTTTGGTGCGCCGCGGATTTCGGGTTTGGGCGAAGCCCAAGTGACTAGTCTCTTGGATCGAAGCAAGAGCCGTTGTTGTCGCAGCAGATGGTGTTGCCAAAGTCGCAGCACAACGCTTCGCCGTCGTCGTTCACATCGCAACCAAGACAGTCGGTGATGTGATCACTTGGGGCCTCGACGCAATCGCCCGACGTGTAACTTGCTGCCTTCGCGCTCGCGTTGCAATCGGTGACCATCAAGTTGTGGTCTTGGCAATAGTAGAGCTTCTTGCCATCACACTCGGCTTCGCGATCCGGCAAGCCATCGCAGGGATCGGGATCGGGAGCGGGACTGACCAAGTCTCCGAGTCCGGCTGTCGTCGAGCTTGTTTTATTCGAGCTGGCGGCTGGCCGCGAACCTCCTGCGCCGCCTCGTACGGCCTGACCGATTGGTTTGCTCCCGGCGCGGCTGGGTGTCTTCTTCTTGGCCGCGGGTTTGACCGTTGGAGTCGCGACTGGTTTGGCCGACTCGGTCGCGCTCGGCGGGGCGATGACGTTATTCACGATTATCGTGGGTGGGGGGGCCGCCGCTGCGGGAACCGGCTTGTCTTCCTTGCTGCTGCACGGTCCGAAAGCGACTCCACCAAATCCTAGCGCCATCACCGCGACGATCAATTTCGATTGCATGTGTGCTCCTCCAACTTGTCACATTAGACGCGAGAATCGCATCCGTACACGGCCATCGTCACGTGGCAGGTCGTGACGCAAGGTGTGTCAGTCGGAGCGCGCGCGTCTATTGAGTGCCAGCCAGCAAAAACATGCGCTCTGCGAAGGTGCCTACTTGATGACCAATCCAAGGCCCGAGAGCGACGAGCGCCGCGACCACCGCGAGAAGACGCGGCAAGTGCGCGATCGTGGGGTCTTGAATCTGCGACGCCGCCTGGAATGCCGCGACGATCAAACCAACGAGAGCCGCGACGCCGACGATGGGCAACGACAGCGCCACGACCAGCAAAAGCGACTCTTGCGCATGCTGAATCAACGTCTCGGTAGGCAAGTCAGCCTCCGTCGGGTGCGTCCGCAGGTGCGTCTTTGCTCGAATCCGCGACGCTCGTGTCGACGACGCTCGTGTCGACGACGCTCGTATCCGCGACGCTCGTGTCGGCCACGCTGGTGTCCGCTCCAGAATCTCCGCTTGGCAGAGAAGGAGTCACGGTGCACGCAGTGGTCGTGACTTGCGTTGGATCGGGTGGGCAGCAGCGATCGTAGTTCTCGTTTTTTCCGAGCGATGCGGCTGAAACGCAGGCGATTCCGTTTTGGCAGTCGTCGTTGCCATTCAGGGTCGAGCAGCGCTCACCCTCGCCTTGGTTGCTGCAGCCACCGG
>JAYVXK010000334.1:0-2077 GCA_043785265.1 Myxococcales bacterium
GTGCATTTGCTTCACCAGTTCACGCGAGTATTTCGCGGCTTGGATCTGCAGGCGCGCCAGGCTCGGCGGTCACTGCGTGTGAGAGCGCGAGGAGGACCACAAGCGCCGTTCGGTAGACGAGATCGACGTCTTCGACATCGGGCGGTTCGCCAGTCTGCACGTCCAGCGCAGCATCGACGTGTTCGTGAATGAAAGCGACCGCGTCGGGTTGCTCTTTGGCGATCACGTCTTCGACGCTCGCCGGATCGTGCGCGCGCTCTGCGCGGAGTTCTTCTTCGAGTCGCAGGGCGGCGTCCACCGCGACTACCTCTTCTGCGATGGCGCTGCGCAGACGCGCGCCAAATCTTTTTTCGAAGGCGAGCCAGATCGAGATCGACAAGAAATAGCCCAGCGCCAACGCTGTTTCGTCGAGGGGGCGCGAGAGAACTTGGCTCACGCGTTCGGCGAGGTGAGGCTGCGTGCGCTCGAATCGATCGAACGCGTCGTCGAGTGATGAGTCTGCTTCGTCGTCTGCGAGACGCGCTTCGATCTCACCGAGCGTGTGAGCATCGAGCACCGCATACGCAGGAATCGGACGAATCGCGGCCCCTTGAGTCCACACGCCGCATCAGTAGCAAAGCCCGAGACCGAGGACGAGCCTATCGTCTGCGCGTCGCTCCTCGAGGTTTGAGCAGCTGCACACACCATGCGATCGAGCCTGCAAAGATGGCGAGCGCAAGCAAGACCGCGCGGCCAAGCGACGTCTGCGCGATCGACAGCGCCCCGAATCCGCCGTGAAACTGCGCATACGTCGCGCTGACGCCGAGCCTGTTTTGCGCCACGATCGCGAGCCCCGCGGCCATGATCATGGGCGTCGTGAAGAGCGCCAGCGCCACCTGAGACTTGCGACCAGCAGCGAGTGGCGCTCCGATCGCATGACCAACAGCGACGAGCGCCGCACACGCGATCACGAGCGCGAAATCGACCGCGGACGGAAGCGCCTTCCAGGGAATCCAGTAGAGGTAGGCCCAGTCGCCGTGAAAAGCAGTGAAGTAAGAAGCTTGTGGCGCCAGAACAAACACCCCAAACGCCAGCGAGATCCAACTCGACCGCGCATTGAGCACCGAGCCCTCGTGTTTTGCGAGGTCGGCGCGCGCGATCCACGCGAACGCGACGCCAATCGGGAAAGCCAAGAGGAGCGCGAACGGAAGCGGCACAGGCTCTTTTGTACTATCACGAGCGACAGATGAACATCCGAGGTCGAGAGATCGACGACCAGTCGAGCACGAGAGCTGATGACATGAGCGCAACGACCAAAGGGAGTGCGTCATGAACGAGATCAAACTCCGTGAGATGCTCGAACGCCTTTCCCGCGGCGAAACGAATGTAGACGACGCGGTCGCATCGCTACGCGATTTGCCATTTTCGGATCTCGGTTACGCGATGGTCGATCATCATCGCGCGCTCCGTCAGGGTGTGAGCGAGGTCGTCCTTGGCCAAGGCAAGACGCCCGAACAAATCGCAGGCATCTGCACGGAGCTGACCAAGCACGGCAACAACGTGCTCGTGACTCGCATCGCGCCCGAAGCGGTCGCAGTGCTGAGAGCCGTATTTCCAGCCACCAAACACGATCCACTCGGGCGGACCGCCACGATAGAAGTGAGTCCGATCGTGGCCCTCGATGTGGCACCCGCGTTGCTCGTGTCAGCGGGTACGAGTGATCTGCCGGTGGTCATGGAGTGCTCCGAGACCATGCGGGTGCTTGGTGTTCCGCACGAGCGCTTGTTCGACGTGGGCGTCGCGGGCATCCATCGCATCTTGAATCGACGCGACGTGCTCGAGCGATCGTCTTTGGCCATCGTGGTGGCGGGTATGGAGGGCGCGCTCGCGAGTGTCGTCGGTGGATTGGTCGACATTCCGGTGATCGCTGTACCGACCTCCGTGGGATATGGCGCAGCCTTCGCGGGCGTTGCTGCGTTGCTCGGCATGCTCACCAGTTGCGCCTCGGGAATCACAGTCGTGAACATCGACAACGGGTTTGGTGCGGGATTTGCGGCCGCTCGCATCTTGCGCGCGCAAGCCAAGATCAAGGCAGCTC
>JAYVXK010000335.1:0-6992 GCA_043785265.1 Myxococcales bacterium
CACGATCCAAGCGATCAGCGATCTCGAGAAGGACCCGATTCGCAAGAGCAAGTTCATCTACACGATGGCGCAGCTCTATCGCGACAAAGAGAACGACCAAGACCGCGCAGTCGAGCTGTTCAACGCGGCGCTCGATCTCAATCCGACGTTCCTCGAAGCCTTCGAGCGCATCAACAAAATCCTCACCGGTCGCAAAGACTGGAAGGAACTCGAGCGCGCATTCCGCAAGATGCTCAAACGCCTCGCGGCGATCAGCGGTGAGAATCCCGATCTCGAATTCAACCTCTGGCACAACTTGGGTCTCATCTATCGCGATCGTTTGCACGACTCGAAGAGCGCGATCGAGGCCTTCAAGATGGCCACTCGTTACAAGCCGGACGAGGCCGTGGAGCGCCAGATCTTGGCAGAACTCTACGAGTCGACCGACCAGACCGAAGCCGCCATCGGCGAGCACGCCATCGTGTTGCAAAAAGATCCGATGCGCGTCGACCCCTATCGCAGCCTCTACAAGCTGTATTTGCGATTGCACGAGTACGACCGCGCGTGGTGCATGTGCGGGGCGCTCGCGTTTTTGCACAAGGCAGACGAAGAAGAGCAGCGCTTCTTCGAGGACTACCGTCCGCATGGGATGATTCAGGTCAAGAGCCGGCTCGACAACGAGCAGTGGGTCAAAAACCTCTTCCACAAAGACGAGAACCTCTACATCGGCAAAATCTTCGAGATGATCACGCCTGCGGCGATCGTCGCGAAGACGAACCAACTTCGCGCTTCGCGGCAGCTGCCGGTGCTCGATAAACGATTCAAGCAAGATCCCGCCACAAGCACCGTGACCTTTGCCAAGACGTTTGGCTGGGCGGCGCAGGTTCTCGGGGTTGCCATGCCTGAACTTTATGTTCGCAATGACGTGCCTGGTGCGCTCGTTGCGGTGCCGGCATCTCCTCCGGCGAGCGTCGCTGGGCAAACCGTCCTCACCGGATTCACGCCGCAAGAGCTCACGTTCATCGTGGGCAAGCATCTCTCGGCGTATCGAGGCGAGCACTACATTCGCAACCTGTTCCCGACGATGAACGAGCTGAAAGTGCTCCTCTTCGCGGCGATCAAAGTGATCATGAACGAGTTTGCGATTCCGCCGGACATGGCACAAGCCGTCAACCAAACCGCCGCCGAACTCGTGAAGTACATGCAACCGATTCAGCGTGACGGTCTGCGACTCGTCGTCCAGAAGTTCATCGAAGACGGCGCGAAGGCAGATCTCAAACGCTGGATGCAAACGGTCGAGACCACTGGCGCACGCGCAGGACTTCTCCTCTGCGCAGACCTCGAGATCGCAAAGAAGATCATCGCGGCAGAGCCCCAGTTGCCGGGCGACCTGCCACCCAACGACAAGATGAAAGAGCTGCTCGTGTTCAGTGTGAGCGAGCAGTATTTCAGTCTTCGCAAGGCACTCGGAATCGCCGTCGGCTGAACGATTGTTAGCAACCTTCGCGCGCCATCGTCGATGAGCACGCGGAGGTTTGCCGATGACCGATCGCGATTCGACCGTCAAGATTCAGTTGGTACGAGAGCCCGCACAAGCGTGGGCGTTGGATGTGCAAGACGATAGCGGCAGCCGATCGGTGCCGATTTCCGATCGGCCGCTGATGGTGGGCTCGTCGCGCGGCGTCGACCTGGTGATGGCCGACCCGACCGTGAGTGGCAGACACCTGGAACTCGCAGTCTTGGGACATGGCATCGCAGTGCGCGATTGCAACTCGAAGAACGGCACGTTCATAGGCACGGCCCGGGTGAAAGAAGTGTGGGCAGAATCAGGCACGCTCATCACGATTGGTCGCAGCAGCATCGTATGTCGCGCGGCGACCCATGAAGATCAAGACGTCGGCGCGGAGCCCTTGAGGGGAGTCGCTGGCGGATCAGCCAACATGCGTCACATTGCGGGGCAGGTTCGGCGGTTCGCAAAATACTCGGCACCTGTTCTCATCATGGGAGAGAGCGGCACGGGCAAAGAGCTCATCGCGCGCGCGTTGCACTCCGAGGGGCCGCGGGGCGGCGGGCCGTTCATTGCGCTCAACGTCACGACACTTCCGCGCGAGTTGGTAGAGAGCGAGCTGTTTGGTCACGAGCGCGGTGCGTTCACGGGCGCGCATCAGCGACGAGTCGGCGCATTTACCGAGGCAAAAGACGGGACACTGTTCCTCGACGAAATTGGAGACCTCCCGCTCGACGCGCAACCGAAGTTGCTGCGCGCGCTCGATGGTTACGAGTTTCGTCGCGTGGGAGCCAGCGCTTCGAATCGTGCGAGTGAGGCTCGTGTGATCGCGGCGACCAACGTCGCGCTCGAACACAAAGTCGCGGAGGGGCGCTTTCGCCGTGACCTTTTTCATCGCCTCGAGGTCTTCGTCGTTTCGATTCCCCCGCTGCGCGAGCGCCGCGCCGACATCGCTCCCATTGCACGTGACTTGCTCGCGCGAATGCAACACGATCACGGCAAGCGCGCACTCACGACCGCCGCGATCGCGCGACTCGCTTCGCACGATTGGCCCGGCAATGTTCGCGAATTGCGAAACGTGCTGATTCGAGCCGCCGATCTTGCCGGCGATCAAGAAGTGCTCGACGTCGCGGAAGTGGAGCGTGGACTTGGCCGCATCGATGGGGCGCGAGATCGTCCAGCGCTCAACGCTGAAGTCGCGCAGGCTCTCATGAAGCAATATGGCAGCAATCTCAGCGCCGCCGCGCGCGCGGCACAATGTCCGAGAACCACGTTTCGAAAGTTGCTCAACAGCAAGAAGTGACATCAAATGCGACGCCATGAGCAAGCATCGACTGACTGGCGTGCATAACGCGTGGGTTGCGGCGTCGCTTGGGCTTGTGGCGAACCTCGGTGGATGCAAGTGCGGAGCAGAACCCGCGGTCGTCACCGATGCACCCTCTGCTTCTTCGGCGAGCATGGTGCCGTCGACGGGTGACGCGGGTGGCTTGCCGTTGTCTCTCCCGTTCGCTTCGTCTCGCGGACCCGGTGGTGACATCTATGTCGCGGGACTCGTCGCCGCGCGTAACGTCATTGGCATTGCGCGCTTCGACAAGCTCGGCAAAATGGTTTGGTCGGTCGATGCCTTCACTGACGTCGCATGGACTCCCGACGCAGAAGTGCGCGTGCTTGGGGCCGAGGCTGGTGTTGCCGTGTCGTGGCGCGGATTGCGAGCGAAGGCGCTGGTTCGCCAGTTGGTCGCCATCGATCAAACAGGCAAGATCATGGGCGATCCGCAAGCAATCGGCGTTGGCGCGTGCGCAACCGAAGACGGCATCGTTTGGCCAGAGTCGAACGACGGCGGCTCGTCCGAGATCGTTCGGCGACCGTTCTCGTGGAGCGCACCGACATCGATTGGCACAGTGACACGCGATCTCGATCCACTCCTGGCGTGTGGATCGCATCGCGTGTTCGTTCTCGAAGAGGGCAGCGAAGAAATTGGTCTCTCGGTATTTCCCGCCAACAAAGATGCCAAGGGACCCGTCTCGCTCATCGCCGCTTCACCCAACGACAATGACGACGAACGCGAGCACGACGAGTTCACGGTTGGCGATGAGCTCGGTGTGGTGCGAGCGACGGCGCGCGGTAAACTTCTCTTGCGAGAAGGCACGCCAAGCCTCGGCGCTTGGCGAGCGTTTCCAAAACCGCTCTCGGACGACGATGACATCGTCGCGGTCGACGGCGACGCAACTTGGGCCTACGCAGTGATCACGCGCGACGCGGCCGACCGGTGCGATGGCAACGCTTCGGCAACGGACGTGCGTCTGCTGCGAACCAAACGCGCTGCTGCAAAGAGCGACCTCAAAGACGACGACACGCTCCTCGCGGCTGAAACATGCGGCGTCGACGTCGGCGCGTTTTGGACGGCTTCTCTCGGCTCGAAGTTCGTCATTGCGTGGGTGGAGCTCGCGCCGCGCACTGGGGCATCGCTGCCCATGGCCGGCTTTGCGTATCGTGTGGTCGGCGATCCAGACGTGAAACATGTCGTGCAACCCGCCGACGGAATGTCCTTCGCCGGATGCGACGACACAAAGTGCTACGCAGTCGCCCTCACCAGAACAGACGCCGACGCCATGGCCCCCGGCACCGCCCGCGTCCTCTCATTTCCCTGAGCTAGCAGGAGAAGGGTGCTGGTTTTCGTCGAGACCAAGCGAGCGCTGTGGCGGGGCGAGGAGACGTACTCCGCGTACGTTGACGACCCCCGACGCAGCGATCGCGCCGGTATCGGCGAAAACCAGCCCCCTTCTCTAGAAGGTGCCGAGAAGTGTTGCGCCGCCTTGATTGGTTCCGATCCATGGTGCGATCATGGGCTTTGAAGCGGATGCTTGCTTGTCGGGTTTGCCTGGTCCGGCGAAATAGTAGACGACCGCGCCAACGATGCCGACGATGCCAACTCCGAGCGCGATGTTGCCGACCAAAGCGTCCGTGTTGGAGCTGTCCTGCTGAGACTTCAGCGAATTGCAGTTACTCGTGACTTGAGGCTGCACGCTCGTAGGGAACTTGCCGATGTTGCTGCACGCGCCATTCGCCGGCACGTTGTAGGCGACCGCGGCGTTGCGAATCTTGTTGGGCGTGACCATTGCTCCGTCGTTTGCGCTGGCGCTCAACGCACCCATGATCGGCGCCGTCACGAGTCCCGCGACGCCAATGCCACCAAGAATGATGACTGGCCACAACGGGCTCGGCGGCGCGAGCCAATTCTTGTGCGACGTCGTGCCTGTATCCCCAGAGCCGGGAGCGGCGTCAGGTGTCGGCGTTGGCGTGGGCGTCGGTGCAGTCGTCGTGCTGCCATCGCCAGTTGGTGTCGGTGTTGGAGTTGGAGTTGGAGTAGGCGTTGGCGTTGGAGTTGGAGTAGCGGCAGCGTTGCCTTTGATCGCGAGCACCTGACCCGCTGTGACCGTCACTCGCTGCTCGTTGACTCCATCGGCTCCCTTCGTCTTCACGACGTGCGCGCCAGGGTCGACGTCCAACGGGCCATCAAGCGGAGCAAAGCCAACTTGAGCACCGTCGACAGAAATCTCAGTGCCGTTTGGCACCTGCATGTCGAGTCGACCAATCTTGGTTCGCGCCTCTGAGAGTCCGGATTCGGCTTCGCCACGTTTGTCGGCGGGCGCGGCCGGGTCCTTCAGATATTTTTGAAACAGCTTGGATGCTTCAAGCGGGTGGCCTGATTTTAGGCTGCTTTGTGCGTAGTTCAGGAGCACCGCGGGGTGACTCTTGAGTGCATAGGCCTGGCTGAACTCGACGCGCGCCTGTTCGTATTGACCTTTGTCGTACGCATCGACGCCCGCTTGAAAGCGTGCTCGCGCGGCTTTGGTCGCAGCGTCGTCAGCAGGTGCCTGTGCAAGCGCGTCGTGCTGGAGCAAGACGGCGACGGGAGAGGCAAGCGCAAGAATCAGTGCGGCAGTGAAGGTGCGGGTCGTTCGCATCACATCCTCGTTGATCGTGAATTTGCCCGTTTTTAGTGCTGCAACGCGACGAATCAGAACGGGTTGTCGCGGACGATACTCCCTTTGCCGGTCTTTGTGGTTGGCTTCGTCGTCGGCGTCGTTCTGGGGGTGACGGCCACGTTCACTCGTGGAGTCGTGTCCACTCTCGGGGTAGGCGCCGGCGTCGTGTCAATCCTTGGCGTTGGTGCTGGAGTGGTGTCGACCTTTGGAGTGGTGTCGACCTTTGGAGTCGTGTCGGTCTTCGCGGTTGCGGTGGTCGGCAGATCGCTCATTGGCGGCGGCGGAGGAATCCGCGGTGTTTCAGCCGTCTGCGTAGGCGCTGCCATCGTCGTCGGTTTTGACTCGTCTTTCGCGGTCAGCGTCTTGACCCCAACACCAACCGCGATCAGAAGGACGATCGCTCCAACACCAATGAAGATGCCTTTGTTCGACTTCTTGACGGGGACGTATTCGTCGGACGCGTCTGCCGGCGCCGGAGTCGATTGCCGTTGCACGCGAAAGGTCGGTTGTGCGGCGCGCGGCGCGGGTCTCTGGGATGGCGCTTTCGCAACGATAGGTGCAGGCGTGGGATCTGGTTCGATGTCCACATCCACAATCACCGCTTCCGCCGGCGCCCTATCGATGTACGCGGGCTTCGGCACGGTCATGGCGGGTGCGGCCTTCGCCACGTCGCTGTTCAGGCCAGCACCACCAAGCGCGTCGACGTCTGCGGCCGAGAGAGTGTTTCCTTGGGCAAACGGCGCGTCGTCGAGTTCCCACGCAGGTCGAAACGAAGCTGCGAGCCGATCGGCTTCTTCAGGCGTCAACTTGCCGGAAACAATGGGTGCGGTTTGCGGAGAGTTCGCCATCTCATGACCTCATGGGAGAAGAAAAGTCGGAACACAATGTTGCCACGACTTGGAGCCCAGAGCACTCATCGATGCAATTAGATCCGCCGTGGTCTGCCTCATACGTGAACGGGCGGATTTTTCTTCTCTGGGTCAAGAGTCTGGTACCGCGACCGGCGACAATTCAGGCTTATTCTTGCCCAAATTCCTTCTTGAGAGTGTCGTCCCACTCATCAGCCACTTTCCCGACGGTCTCGACCAGATCTTCGAATTCTTCGTAGTCGAGCCCTGACAATCGCCGGAGGGTGCGGACGTAGATTTCGTCTTTGTCCTTGTCGATGCTGAACGCCGCATCGCTCGTCGCGATGAACGACAGTTCGAGCAAGCGACGATAGAGAGTTTCTTTGCCGGTTAGCGGTACCTTCATGACGGGCGCGAGGATCAACAGCACGCCGTGATCTTCGAGCACGTTGATCCCTACAGACGCTGAACCCTTCCGAACCTGCGTGTACCCAGAAGCGTCGAGAGGCTCGACTGTGATGGACGCACGTTGGGCGAAACTCGCGAGGTAGGCGTTGACCATGGTTCGAGCGTCCGCGAAGACTTGACCCGACGCGCGGTCGGCGTAGATGGCATTCTGCGACAAGACGGTTTCTCCAGGTGATCGACAAACGGTTGAGAGGCGAAAGA
>JAYVXK010000336.1:0-2074 GCA_043785265.1 Myxococcales bacterium
GTGATGAAGTCGGCGTCGGCTTGAGAGAGCGAACTCTTGGCTGCGCAATCGCCCTCGAAGGTCGTCTCGGACACGCTCACATGGAGCGCATCTCCGCGAACGGCGACCAGCGGAGCGCGAGAACGAACAGGGATGAGGACCGTCGGAGGTGTCGTCGACGTGGCACTCCAACCTGGTGCGAGCAACGCATACGCGGTGTCGTTTCCGGTGGCGGTGCGCAGCGCGTCGCTCGATCCGCCCGGGGCTACGGGATCGGCAAACAACGTCGCGCCCCACCAGGCTTTGTAGACCACCACCTGACGTGCACCGCCGTCCACGTAGGGATAGTCGTTGTCGAGCTGGGCTGTCGCAGGATCGTCACTGCAGGCCACGCAGACGAAAAGCGTGCAACCTACAAACTGGGTTTTCGATAGGAAGTTCATGGGGGATCTCAATCGATGTAAACGGTGCCGAGGAGGCGAGCCGTGAACGGATAAGCCGGGGTGTAGCTGACGTCTTCGCAGCCATGAAAAGTCCCATCGGTCGAGGGACCCAGCCTTCCACCTGAGCCGCAACCGAAGCCCGCGGGAACTGGCGCACCGATCGCAGGCTCCGTGCGCAAGCGACTGACCGTGTCGAACTGAGCTGCACGGAAGGCGCCATTGAAGAGGTTCTCGATGTCGAGCGCGAGATCGAACCGACGCGTGCGGTACCCGAGATGCACATCGAACTGCGTGAAGCCTGGGGCCACGATGACTCCATCATCCGACGCAGGACGATCGCCGATGCCAAAGAAGCGAACGCCTGCGCGGATCGCACCAGGGCCAAGCTCGTGTCGCGCGGATACACCACCCGACCATGTTTGCTTGGGCGCGAGCGCGAGACCGTTGCCGTTGCCGCGGTTCTCCGTGAACGCCGACTTGGTGAACGTGACGTCGAGATCGGCCGCGAGCCAAGGAGTGATCTCCATGCGCGTCTCGATCTCTGCGCCGCGTCGGTTGGTGGCTGGGCCGACCGCGGTCGTGCCGTCGTCGCCGTTCCAGACTGTCTCGTTCTGGAGGTCGAGTTGCCAGAGGGCAGCCGCCAAGTCCCAACGCCCAAAGAGCCGCGTGCGTGCGCCGACCTCTTCGCCGATCGCGCGTGTCAGCGGGGTCACACTGGGCCGAGAAAATGCGCCTCGCACGTCATTCGAATGAAACCCGTGGCCGTAGTTCACATACAGATCGATCTCGACTTTTTTGGTCGTGATGGGTGTGAGGACCAGGCTCGCTTTGGGACTGAACTGGTGCGCGCCGTCTGTGCCAGTACGAGGACCCGAGGGATCGACCGGAAGCTGGTTGTCGACCGCATACGAGATGATGTCTGCGCGACCTCCCACATCGACGCGCGCCCACTTGAACGGCGAGACCTCTTCGTTGACGAACGCACCCAAGAACGTCTCTCGCGTTTGCGTGTTTCGCAGAGTTCCGAGAGGCGCTCGATGAAGTGTGGTGAGCAACTCTTGGTGGATGTCGTCATTGCGAACATCCGCGCCGATGGTGGTGTCGAACCGCACCGTCTTGACCTCTTGCACGATCCGATAGCTCACTTTTGCCCCATAAAACGTGCGCCGATCGAGTTGTTCGATCTCGTCTCCGTTGTCTGGATCGCGCGCGAAGAGCGTGAAGTTCGAATACAGATTGAAGCGGTACGAGCCCAGGTACGCGAGCGCTTTGATCTCGCTCTTCTCGGTCGGGCGAAACTTGTATTGCGCCGCGATCTGATGACGGGTGGTCGTGCCGCCTTCGTCTGGGTCGATCGATCCAAATCGCGTGATGGCGCCGCTCTCCACAGCACGCGCCGGAATTTGCCCCGACCCGTGCCACGCGCCGCCGTAGCTCATCTCGGTCACCGACACCGACGACGTCGGGTTGATCACGAACGTGAGCTTGTTGAACAGCTTGTACTTGTCCCAGTTCTCCGGGTTGTCGAAGGGCCCGTTGCTGCGACCGACCTCCGCCGCGAAGGTGGCTTTGATCGACTCGCTGAACTTGGGACTGGCGATGACCAATCCGCGATAGCTGGGCGAACCATGACCCGGTGAACCACCAAAACC
>JAYVXK010000337.1:0-2065 GCA_043785265.1 Myxococcales bacterium
GAACGAGATCTCCACGACGCCCGCGCGCACGATGTAGATCGAGTCACCAGGATCGCCGACGTCGAAGACAGTGGTGCCGGCAGGGAGCGCGACGATGTCGACACGCTCTGCAAGCGTTGCGCGCTCTTGTTCATCGAGCAGCGAGAATATGGGCACTTCAGCGAGGACATCTGCAGTGCTGGGCATGACGGCGACTCTACACGGCAGTCAATCGGGAGAGCAGCTCCATTGCGACAAGTTTTCGTCCATCTCCCGCTGGTCCCACGCACGCGGGGCAGCCGCTCTTGCAATCGCACGAGGCCACGAGTTTTCGCGCGCGCTCGAGGAGCACCCGTCGCTGCTCGAAAATGCGCTCGGCGAGGCCTGTGCCGCCCGGCACGTGTTCGTACAAAAAGAGCGTGGGCGAGTACCCAGGGCGCACCCCACCGCGCGACTTCTTTGGAGCCGTGGTCTCATCGTCTTCATCCACGTCACCCATTGCAGAACCAATGTCGCGCGGATCACACATGAGAGAGAGAGTCGCGACAGTCTCGAGAGCGATGCCGATCCCACGCAGCGCATCGATGACAGCCGCTCGGCCCGCAGGATGCGAGGCGCATTCGTCCTCGGGAATGGTGAGCCAAAACGCGGTGGTGTGCATCTGCATCTCGGGCAGATGAACTTCACCGTAGCCCGTGTTTTCGTGGGTTTGGAACTTGATCTTCTTGTAGCCAACGACCTTCTCGACGACCGACACCTCGCCCCAACCAAGAGCAAATGTTGCCGTGACGACTCGGGCGGCCTGCTCTTGCCCTGGCGGCGTCTCGTCTTCGATGACCGAGATCTGCGTGTAGGTCATCGCATCGGTGAAGTAGTCCGGCTCCACTTTTCGGACGAACGCTTTGTGGTTTTCGTAGTCGAACTTCTCGACTTGCCAAGTCTCGCCGTCGTGTTGGTAGATCGCTTGCTCGTGCAGCATGGTGTGTGCGCCACGCCAATCGAGCTCTGCGATCGTCTTGTCTTTCTCGACGTCGATGATGACGACGTTGTCCCAGCCGATGCTGCGGAGGCTCACATTGTTGGCGGGATACGAATCCGTCGCCCAGTGGTAGGTCCCGCCTGCCTCGTGCACGACGCCATGCTTTGCCAAAAACGCGAGCGCTTCTCCGGTCTCTTCGCGACCCAAGTTGCCAAATTCTTCGTTTCGTTTGAAAGGAGCCTCGAACGCCGCACACTTCAAGTGTTGAACCAGAATCTCGACATTGTCCGGATCGATGCGAGCCTCTTCTACGGGCGCCCCCAACAAGAACTCTGGCTCTCGCGCGAGGAACTGATCGAGCGGCGCGCTTGAAGTAACGAGCACACAAATACTCGATGAATGACGGCGTCCCGCGCGTCCGAATCGTTGCCACATTCCTGCTACGGTGCCTGGATATCCCGCACACACGACCGCGTCGAGGGAGCCAATGTCGATGCCCAGCTCGAGGGCGTTGGTGGCCACGACGCATGCGATTTCTCCCGCGCGTAGTTTCTTCTCAATGGATCTTCTGGTCTCTGGAAGGTACCCGCCGCGGTACGCCATGATGGCGCTCGCATCTTGGTGTTGACCACGCGGCGCCCCGGGCGCGGACGTGCCGTCCTCGCGGTTCTTGGCGACGGCCTCGCGCAAGTATCGGAGCATCATCTCGACGTTGTTGCGCGAGTGACCAAACACGATCGTCGGGACTTTGGCTCGCACGAGATCGCTCGCGAGCATCACCGCTTGTTTTACGTAACTCGCGCGAATGCCAAGCTCTGCGTTGACGACAGGCGGGTTGAACAAAAACACTTTGCGCTCGCCGCTTGGCGCGCCGCTCTCGTTGACGAGAGCCACGTCGTCCTCGCGCATGCCGAACAACCGCGCTGCGTGCTCTCGGGGGTTGCCAATCGTTGCAGTGGCGCCAATCAAGACCGGTTTGCTGCCGTGAAACGCAGCCACGCGCATCAAGCGCCGAATCACATTGGCGACATGCGAGCCGAACACCCCTCGGTACATGTGCAGCTCGTCGATCACGATGTAACGCAGGTGTTCGAGCGTGCGTGCCCA
>JAYVXK010000338.1:0-6945 GCA_043785265.1 Myxococcales bacterium
CAATGAGCTGTTCGACTTGCCGCTCAACGCTTTCCCCGCAGGAACGCATTTCAAATCGGTCACGGGCTTGGTCACGTTCTTCTTCAGCTTGAAGATCGCCATTCGCTCGCAGGCTGATCTGGTGCAGTGAGGCGCTTCGCACTCGTTGCGCAGTTCGCTTTGTTGGTCGCGTGTGGTGGGCATGCGCCGCCTGCGAAGTCTCCTGGGTTCAACGCGTCGCGTGTGGTGCGAACGCCGGGTCACCCCGCGATCGTGACCTTGGAGCGACACGGTGATCCGTCCGGCGCGCTCGCATTGGTCATCGACACGAGTGGCGCAGACGCTCGCGGATCAGCCGCGATTGGGCTCGCTGCGGTCGTGAAGCAAAGACTCAGCGACCGCGCCGTGCGTGTGACCGCGCAGTCCGACGCGATCCGCGTGGAGATGTTGATCGACACTCCGACTGCCGCGAAGACCTTCGTGGACGCTGCGCGCGCCGCGCTCGTCACTCCTGTCGACGACAACGCGTGGAACGCAGCCAAGCACGCGTTGGATGCCTCGCCGACCCAAGCAGACGACGCTGAACGCAGTGTGCAAACGTGTCTTGGTGTCGCGTCGCGAGATGGCTCGCTGACGAAAGATGAACTCGAGACCGCTCGCACCAAGGTCGTCGGAACGGCGGCCATCGTCATGGGTCTCGTCGCGCAAGACCCCTCCGCGATGATGGGCGCGATCTCGAATGGCAGCGCGTGGCCGACTGGAACTCGCAAAGCCTGCGAAAACGAGCCGCCGAAGCAGATCGTGTATCTCCTAAACGATGGTCGAACGGCTTCGCGGATTGACGTCCAATCCTGGAGCGCACCAGACAGCGCCCTCGATGGCGCCACTCAACTCGCGAGCACCGCGTCGCCTCTCTCGCTCAAGCTGCGCGCGTTCGAGCCGAGCGCGCACGCGACAGAAGTCTCCACGGTGGTGCATCCTCGCGGCGGCTGCCTCGACGTGCACGTCGATACGACAATCCGCGATTCGCAAACTCTCGCGCGACTCGCCGCGCTCGCTTCCGACGAAGTCGACCGAACGCAAATGGCGAGCGTCATGCCCGCCGATCCGCGAGACGCAGCGACGACGCTCGCTATGGAAGAACTCGCGCGAGGCTGTTCTTACGGCAAATCGAGCGTCGTCGTTGGCGTCCGAGCTCCAAGCGACATGACCACCACCGTGGACACGACCGCGCAGGATGCTCTGATGCGCACGCAACTCGACTCGGCCGCGCATGCTTGGGCGACACCCGCGCTCGAAACGCACGCGATCGTCGAACCGGGTCAAGCGGACGCGATGGTGTTGATCGCATCGACTTGTGGCACTCGCGTAGAAGACACTTCGACCTCGGGAGCGACAGTCGTCGTCACGAACCGTCTCGCGCGTCACGCATCCGACTCGTATGGCGTGACGGCCGAACCCTTCGTGACGTTCGACGCGGCCGGTGTGCTCGTGCGAGCGCATGCACGTGAGGGGGAAGACTTGCGCGCCCTCGGCCAGCGATTGGCGCAAGCCGCCGCTCGGACGTTCGCGGTCGATTCGCCTGTTTTTGCAGTCGATCCACCACCCGCGCCCGCCGATGCTGCTCTCGGGCTCCTCGCCACCACGCTCGCTGCGGATCATGCGACATGGATCGAACCGCGCGCCGTCTTCGCGCGGCTATCGCAAACCACACTCGATGCTCGCTTGAATGCAATTCGCCATGGACCGATCCGCGCGGTCGTCCTCGCGAACGCAGACCGCGCTCAGGCCGATGCAATGACTCGAACATTGGATCGGTACGTGTTGCGGGGTGACACGCGTGCGTGCGCGGCCGATGTTCATGTCGATGCTCCAAAGCCGGGCACGTACGCGGTTCGACAACCCGGCGCGAGCGAGGCTTACGTCGCGCTGCCTGTGTCTCCGGATTGTGCAACCTCGCTCGGATCGTTGCTCCGCGGCGAGGCGGGCATGTTGGCGCGAGCGCTCGTGGGCATCGTGCGTTCGAGCGACGCTCGGGTGATCGAGACACCCAACGGCGCCTATCTCGTGGTGCACCTCGATGCACCGGGCTCCGCTCTCGACGCTTCGGTTGCGCAGACGAGGGCGCTGTTCGAGCGCATGCAGAGTGGCGCGATCTCGGCAGATGACGTGAAATCGTCGCAAATGTCGCTCGATCTTGCGTTGCGGACGCGCATGCTCGACCCACGCGAGCGTGTCACTCTCGCGTGGCATGGAGCGCCGAGTGAGTCGACGGCTTCGCTCGACTCGGTTCGCGCGTGCGCTCAAAAGACATTGCATGACGATGCACTCGTGATCGTCGCCGCCCGATCCACGATGAGCGCACCGTGAGAGACGACACGCAGTGGTTCGACGTGGGAACGGACGCAGTCACGCTCTTGCGCGACGGCAAAGTGGCGTTTCCGATGATGCTCGAGGCGATCGCCAACGCCGAACACGAAGTCTTGCTCGAGATGTATTGGATCAGCGCGGACACATGCGGTCTTCGTTTTCTCGACGCGCTCGTCGCCGCCGCTCGACGCGGAGTGAACGTGCGGGTGATCTACGATTCGATCGGATCGATCGGAATCACCACTGCGTTCTGGGCTCCGCTGCGTCGCGCAGGTGGAAGAGCGTGTGAGTTTCACGCTATTTTTCCCATACGAAACGCGGTGACGACCGGCGCGTTCGAGCGACGTGATCATCGAAAACTTCTGGTCGTGGACGGCCTCGTGGGTGTCACGGGCGGCATCAATCTGAGTCGTCAGTGGTTGCCGATCGAAGAAGGTGGCGAAGGTTGGCGCGACGACATGGTGGCTGTTCGCGGACCCGCCGCACAAGAACTGCGCACGCTCTTTTACGAGACGTGGCGACGCACCGCGCGCGAGGCACCTCCGGCCGACGCGCGAGCGCTCACGAAAAAACACAAAGGGCGCGTCTGGGTGTTGACCAACACGCCGGGCCGCATCATCGGCCCTGTGCGCGGCAGCATCATCGGGAAGCGACGCAGCATTCGACGCGAGTATCTCTGGCGCATTCAAGACGCCAAAAAAAGCATCGAGATAGCCAACAGCTACTTCGTTCCCAATCGAAGCGTGCGCGGAGCGCTATTTCGAGCCGCTTCGCGCGGTGTCCGTGTGCGCGTGCTGGTGCCCGAACGCGGCGACGTGCCGATCGTGCAGTTCGCAGTCGAGTCGCTCTTCGACACGCTGATCAAGAACGGCGTGGAGGTCTACACGCTGCCCCACCGAGTCATGCACGCAAAAACGGCCATCATCGACGACAAGTTTGCCACCATCGGCAGCTACAATCTCGACGAGCGTTCTTGGGCAAAGAACATGGAGCTGAATCTCGCCGTCGACGACGAAGCCTTCGCCAAACACGTGCGCGACTGGTTCGACCAAGACTGCGCAGTGGCCAACCGCATCGGTCTGGATGACTGGCGTGAGCGAAGCTACACGAGACGCGGGATGGAGTGGGTCGCCTACGCGCTTCGGAGACTCTGGTGATGTCGCTGCCTGCTCCCATCCTTCGGGCAGTGCGCGTCGCTGGATTTGCCGGGGTTACAGCCATTTTGTTGCCCGCGTATGCGCTCCGCGACGAGATCGCCAAGCGAGGCGTTCATCGCGACGAGGTGCGCGATCGATGGACGCGTCGTTGGGGCGACGGTCTGCTCCGCGTGTTCGACATTCGAATTGATCGGCAAGGCACGGGAGATCATGCCCGCGATCGCACGAGAGGTCGGCTCGTGATCTCCAACCATCGCAGCGCGATCGACGTAGCCGTCATCTTGCGCACGTTTGGTGGCGTCATGGTCAGTCGCGCTGATCTCTCGAAATGGCCGCTCGTAGGCGCAGCGGCGCGCAAGACGGGCACGCTCTTCGTCGATCGACAAGACAAGCAAAGCGGTGCCTCTGCGATCCGGCAGATTCGTGACAGACTCGCTCGCGGACACACCGTGTGTTTGTTTCCAGAAGGGACGACCTTCGATGGCGACGAGGTCCGACCCTTTCAAGTCGGCGCGTTCCTCGCGGCAGTGCATCAGGACGTCGACATCATCCCAGTCGGGCTGGCCTACGAAAAAGGCAGCGGCGCAGCCTTCTTGAACGAGACCTTCATGAAGCACCTCACACGAATGGCAGGCAGTCCTGGAGCGCGGGTGGCCATGGTCGTGGGGGAGAGTTATCCTGTGCCCAACAAAGTCAGGGCGCAGACATTGGCGGACGAAGCTCGCAAGAAGGTGAGCGCCCTCGTAAAAGTTGCGAGGCAGCGCGTGGACCACATCTCCTGACAGCTGCCCAAATCATCGCGAGAAATGAGGCTGTATTTGGCCCTAAAGTGTGACGTTGGCTTGACCACTCGAAGCTCATCGCGTGTACTTCAAGTTGGACCCTTTTTTGCGTGAGCGGAGCTGGAGGCGACATGCGCCGAGTCACTGGTTGGGCTGCTGTCAACGTGCAAGCGAAGCTGAAGTGGATTGTCGCTGGAGGCGCCATCGCGGTGACCACCATCGCGGCAGCGTGCTCCAGCAACACACAGCCTGGATACCTCGATCCCAACAACAACCCAAACCCACCGGGCAGCTGCGCAACGCCTGGCGAAGGGTGCACGTGTCCTACGGCAGGTGCTGTGGTCGACTGCGGCCAGGTGATCTCTCGCCAAGGTGATTACGTCACATGCTCCGCGGGGAAGCGTACATGTGATGGCAGCAAGTGGGGCGCATGCAAAGGCGACCACGTCCTCTATCGAAGTGTAGGTCCCGTAGGCGATCTTCAACCGCTTGGTCTTGGTGGGCAGACCGCATGCACTGACAACCCCTGCGATCCGAACTGCCAGATCATCACCGACGACGGCACAGGGCTCGATGCAGGCCCGACATTCCAACCCACTGGCGACGGTGGCCTCACCTTGAGCTTGGGTGAAGGCGGAACCGCGTGCGTCGGTCTTCAGTGTCAAATCGTAAGTTGTGGTGGTGGCATCACGACCGATCTCACAGGCACCGTCTACGATCCGGCCGGGGTGAACCCCATCTACAACGCCTACGTCTACATCCCTGCGACGACGCCATTGCCCGCAATACCGAAGGGGGCACAGCCTGATCCGTGTGGTGGTGGTGGCAACCTTCCTCCTGCAGTTTCGTATGCGCTCACGGGACCTGACGGCAAGTTCACGCTCAAGAACGTTCCGGTCGGCAACAACATCCCCATCGTCGTTCAAGCCGGAAAATGGCGTCGCATGACGAACATCACCGTCCCGCAGTGCGTTACGACCGCGGTGCCCGCTGCCAACACACGATTGCCCCGCAATCAGACCGAAGGCAACATGCCTCACATCGGCATCGTGGCGGGCGCCTGCGATCCCATGGAGTGTTTGCTCACTCGAATCGGCATCGACACGACCGAGTTCCAGGATCCCGGTGCGGGCGGCGCGGTCGACTACTACCGCGGACCTGGCGCAGCGCCTCTCCTCGGTGGTGCCAACCCCAATCCCTCTGCACTTCTTGGCGCTGTGAAAACACTCGCGAACTACGACCTGGTCATGATGCCCTGCGACTGCGGATACGAATATGGCGGCGGCAATAGCTGGTGGAATGCCTGGTATGGCATCAACAAGTCGCATCACGACAACCTGGTCAGCTACGCCAACGCAGGCGGGCGCATCTTTGCCTCACACTACGGCCGCGAATGGATCGAAGCCGCGCACCTCGATGGCGGCTATGTCGAGCCATTTCCGAATGTCGCGACCTGGGGCAATGATGGCGCCATTTGGGGTCCGTGGGCGCAATTCGGCACTGTGAATCAAGGCTTCCAGCGCGGAAAAGACTTCGCGAGCTGGTTGCAGATCGTCAACGCGACATCGACGCTCGGTCAGCTTTGGATCAATCCCACGCGCTACGACGCCTACTCGGTCACGCCAGCGAACTCCCAGCTTTGGGTGGGCTACAACGCGAACCCGCAAGGGCCAGCGGACTTCACGTTCAACACGCCTCTCGGTGCGGCCCCCGCGAACCAATTCGGACGCGTGATGTACACGGACATGCACCTTGCGGTCGCGAATGGCGGAAGCGCCTATTTTCCAGGCGAATGCGACAAGAGTCCTCTCATCGCCCAAGAAGACGCCGCAGAATTTTTGCTCATGGACCTGGGCTCTTGTTTGAGTGCACTCCCGCCCCCCGCTCCTCCAACGTACACGGCCTCGACCTTCACACGGACGTTCACCGCGAGCTGCCCCGTCGGCAAGTACGTCGCGTGGCGCACCTTCTACTGGAAGGACATGACTCCTGGTGACTCCAACATCGTCTTCGCCGCGCAGACGGGTGACACGGTCAACACGCTATTGCCGCAAGTAGCTCTCGCGACGGCATCGGGCGCGCCGAACTTCACTTTCGTGGGCGCTGCAGTCGACGTGGCGCTCAAGGGCGCTGGACAGGTCTCACATCCCGTCTTGCAAGTGAAGATGACGCTCAATCCGACGAGCGACAAACTCCAAGCGCCCACATTGCTTGGCTGGCAGCAGACCTTCGACTGCGTGGACTCCTTGTGAGACGCGCGTTTGCGCTCTGTGCTCTCGGAGTGTGGTTCATCGGATGCTCCACGGCCGCCGACCCTCCGCGGTCGACGCTGTTCGACGACGCCGCCACACCAGACACATCCACAGGCGATGGGTCGACTTTGGACACTGGAACCCTCGACAGCTCGACACTCGACGCACCGGCGCCGGATTCATCGAGCTGCACCTTGGTGATCGCGCCCTCCAACCCAACGTGTGCATCGTGCTTGCAAGCGAGCTGCTGCGGAGCAACCAATGCGTGTTTGCCGACGCCCGAGTGTGCAGCGCTCGACGCGTGCATGACAAAGTGGTCGGGAGACGCAGGCGCCGACAGCGGCAAAGATCCCAATCCAAAAGCGTGCTGGCAAGCCTGCTTTTTGGCCTATCCCAATGTCGTCA
>JAYVXK010000339.1:0-6930 GCA_043785265.1 Myxococcales bacterium
TGCGCATGTTTGAGATTCGATTTGCGATCGCTGGTGCTGTAGGCGCGCAGCATCAAACTCTCGAGCACACTTGCAAACGGCGTGACGCCGATGCCGCCCGCAATCAACACGGCGAAGCGCGACTCGAAAATCGGCGCCGCGGGTGATCCGTAAGGACCATCGACATAGACAATCGTCTTGGACGCTGCTGCGTCCGGCGTGGCCATCGCATGCTCGCGCAACGCCGCGGTCCAATTGCCGAGCGAGCGAATGTGAAAAACCAGAGACTCGCGCTCAGGCGAACTGCTGATGGTGAAGGGGTGCCACTCGTGAACCGCAATGGCGGGCACGCGCAGAAAAACGTAGTCGCCGGGGTGCGCGTGGAAGTCCTTGGGTCGCGCGAGTTCGAGTCGCGTCACTCCCGAGCGCATCGCTTGGTTCGACACCACGGTCGGCTCCCGTCCACGACGGCGCCACCGGAGCAGTTGCTCGATCAAGAACCCCAAGAGCGGAAGCGCCGCAACCAGCAAAAATGAGGGCCCGTGTGCGATCGCAAGGACCAGCCACACCACATAGAGCAGGTGCGTGAAGTAAAAGAGCTCGAAGTGCTGCGACCGCCGCACGAACTCGAGCGACAAGACCCACATCACGGCGAACACCACGAGCAAGATGCCGCCCGTGAGACCGCGTTCGGTGAGCAACACGCGCGCGATGATGGACGAATGACCCATCCCATACGCGATGACGAACGCCGCCGTGTGCGCGACGGCCAATGCGAAGAGCGTATGACCAACCACACGATGAAATGTGATCGCGTGATCGACCGGCACGAGCAGACCAAGCCACGTCGTGCGTACCCAGGTGAGCATGCGACGCATCATCGGAACGAGGATGAGCGCGCCGTTCAAATCGATGCATTTGCCAAGAGCGCGACCGATCTGCATCGGCGTGTTCGTGTTGTCCGCGAGGAGCATCGTTACGACGAGGATGGCGATGTTGGTGAGCGCCCAGAGCAAGAGGAACGCGGCCGACATGCCGTTGTCTTCGAGCCAGCGCGTGAAGAGTCCTGGTCGTTCGGTTTTCTTTTCGTCGATCCACGCGAGAAGTTCTTCGTTTGGGGCGATCCAAATCGCTTCGCTACGAGTCATCTTCCGCAAGAGCGCGGGACGTTTGCGCACCACAGCAGCGAGCTCGTCGAAAGAAATTTTGCCGTCGTGATTTTGATCTGCGGCTGAAAATAGGGCGCGCGCGAGGTGTTCGGGGGGTTGCGATGCCCGAGCGATGACATCGCTCTCGGCGAGGGAGACGCCGATCATGCGCAACACCTCTTGCTCGTCGAGGACGCCGTCGTCATCTCGGTCATGCAGACGAAATGCGAACCACAACTTGTCGCGGTCGCTCCCAAACAAGAGAGTTCGCACGCCCGCGAGGAACTCGTCTCGCTGAATGACTCCGTCTGCGTTGAGGTCGAAGCCCTTGAGCACGCGGCGGACGAGCTCAGGGTCTCGCAACCCCAGGGCACGCTGGAGGTCGGCAAGGTCGATGACGCCGTCAGCTCCCGCGTGTTTGGCAAACGCGCGTTCGAGTGTTGCGAGCAGACGTCTGTCGTCGGACGAGATGGGTTGCGTCATGGGCGCTTATGCTTTTGGGCGCGCTGCCATGGCGGCGTTGAGTGTCTGCAACAAGTTGGAGACGATGGTGGGATTGCCCGGTCCGATCAAGAGATCGCCGTCGCGCGAACGCAACCGCACGACACCGCGCGGTCCGAAGAGGTTCCACGCAGCCACGCGCTCGATCGCCACGATCTGATCCCAGCGCCGAGCCGTCCCTGCAAAGGTGACTCCGGTCGCGTCGACCGCGGCATCGAGTGGAAGGTTTTGCGCGAGGCCGTTCGCGGCAAGTCCCACGAGCAGCAGCAGAGTAGCCGAAATCCCCGCGAAAAATAGCCCAACGCGGTGGTGCGCGATCTCGTAGTAGACGCCGACTCCGAAGAGCACCAACGCGACGACGACGAGCGCGATGCCAGAGACGATCGTCAATCCAGACGAACCCATCGTGAAGAGCGACCGCTGCGCGCTGGGAACGGGTTCGTCTTTCGTGGCGCTCACTGCGCCGTGGCGAAGCGCGCGACGCAAGAACACGACGAAGAGGAGCGCGAGAATGCCGAGCAGCACGAGCGCGATGAGCTGCGTTCCGTCGATCGAGAGCACTGTGTCGAAGGCCCCATGGAAGGTGGCCGCGAGCAGGAAGTACAGGAGCACACTGGTTCGTTTGCGTACGAGCTTCTGCCCCATCGCATAACCCCAGACTGCGCCGAAGAACATGTGCGCGGGGACACTGGTGAACGCGCGCGCGACGATGATGGGCCCGCCGAGACGGCCAACAGCGAAGTACTTGATGTTCTCGATCGCTGCAAAACCGAGCGCCGATGCCGCGCCATAGACGATGCCGTCGACAGGCTCGTCGAACTCTCGTCTGTGCCGTGCGAGCGACCAAGCGCCCAAGAACTTGGAGCCCTCTTCGCTGACGCCAACCACCAACGTGAAGACGCAGAGCGCCGGCAAGAGCCCAAGCAGCTGTCCGCCGAGAGTCATCACATCGGGATTCAGATAGGGCGACGCGCTCATCAAGAAGTATTCGGCGAAGGCAGCGGGAATCACAGAGAACCCGCCGAGCGCGAAAGTCGCGAGCACCAGCCACCACGGCTCTGGTTGCGCGCGATCGAAACGGCGCACAAAAACAAGCCACGCCAGCGACATGAGGAGCGGCAGGACGATGCACGCGATCGCCACGGTCCAATCCGGCGCCAGATCTTTTACTTCGCCTTTTTGGAGCGGCGGCATCGGCGGAGTAGCGAGCAAGTTTTTGGTCATGTGCGCGCGCGTGTACGAATAAATGTCGTCGCCGAACGAAACCTCGAAGGAGCGCGTGGTCGCTACGATGGGCTGCACCGCGAGCACACTGGAGCCGCGCACGATGGCGACCGGCTGACCCGCCGAGGCTGTGGCTGCGTCAGTCATCGCGCTGCTCGTGTCCACGCGCAACACGAGCGACAGTCGCTTGCCGCGTTCGAGTCGCTCCACGCTCGCGACGCCGTCCTCGAGATGCGCGAGCGGCGGAGTGCGAACGACACGCGTGCGACCGCGCTGAGAATCGTAGGCCTGCGCGAGCAGCTTGTGACCCTCTGCGACCTTGGTCTGCGAGATGGCCAACGCGATCGCGCCGCGAGGACCTTCCCAATAGGTCACGGTCTTGCCGTCGTGAGTCTCCGTTTTGGCCGTGAGATCTTTTGCGTCTGACAAAGCTATTGGAAACTCGGGATCCAAGGCGTCGATCTCGATGCCACCCGCCCAACGGAGAGCGTCTGCTGCGGCATCGACCTGATCGCGATCGAGAGTGATCTTGATGTCGTTGTCGTTGATCGCGACGACGTCTGCCGTGATGCGCATCGTGGCGAGTCTCTGCGAGACGGGGCTCACGGCCGCTTGCGCGATGGTCAGCGGGGTTTTTGGAGGCGAGGCGACCGACGTGTCGTGGTCCTTGGCGCGTCCCTCGACGTGAAAGATCACTTCGGCATCGTGAGTCCCCGCGATGTGTCCTTCGCCGCAGCCGAGAGCGAACAGCGCACATGCAAGAGCGAGGAAGCGGAGAGGTCGCGACATGGATCGCGCATCGTACTGCGCGATCCCGCAATTTGTCTCGCCCCAACCATGCACCGCATTGCAAGCGAGATGGCGGCGGGTTTTCAGGTGAACCCAGGCAGCCAACACGCGGTAGGCTCGCCGCAATGAAACCCACCCCTGGCCCGCGCACGCGCTCAGAAGTCGACCTCATCGTGATGGGCTACTCGGCTCCGAGCGCCAACGTCGAAGCCAAGCGGCGGATGACCGAGTTCGCGATCATGCTGGGTCACCTCGCGATGATCGACGTGAGCATGACGGCGTTGCCTTCGTACGAGCGCGTCGCGCAGCTCATTTACAAGGGCGAGATTGATCTCGCGTGGCTTTCGCCCATTCCATACATCTCGCTGGCTCGGCGCGAGAGTGTCGTGCCGATCGTGAGTCATCACCGAGGGGGCAATGCTCACTATCACGGTGCGATCATCGTCCATGCGTCGTCACGCGTGCGCACGCTCGCCGGGCTGAAAAAGGCGCGCGCGGCATGGGTCGACCGTCACAGTGCGAGTGGCTTCGTGTTGCCGCGCATCGAACTTTGGGAGGCTGGGATCGATCCCCGCGCGATGTTCTCGTCGCAGCGATTTTACGGATCACACGAAGCAGTCGTCCGTGCGGTAGCGGAAGGTCGGGCAGACTTCGGCGCGACCTATGTGCAGCTGGCGGCGAATGGTTCGGTCAAGAGCGGCTCGTGGTCGTCGATGGGCAAACTCGCATCGCAGGTTCGTGTGCTCGCGACCTTTGGCGAAATTCCGTCCGACGTCATCGTCGCGCGCAGCAACATTCAACCCAAGGCGCGCGAGATCATCACCAAAGCATTTTTGGGAATGGCCAAGGTCACGCAGGGCAAGCAGATGATCCAAGACGTCTTTGGCGCCGATGACTTTCGGAAGCCTGCGTTGGCAAGCTATGAGCGGTTGCGTGACGCGGCTGCGGGCGCTGTCGAAGATGGTCTGCTCGAAATCGACGAAGACCAAGTCGACGACGGCAGCAGTGATCGCACGATGGAGATCGCGCCGCGACCGCGCGCCGACAGCACCTCCGAGGCGGACGTCCTGGAGGTCCTCGATGTGGACCCAGACAGTCTCGTCATCCCACAGCGACAGGCCTCACGAGCCACACCGAACACGGCTCGCAGTGCGCCCCCGCGACCCGTTGCAGCAGCGCGCGCTGCGACACCGGCACCGCGACCGACGGCCGCCGCACCACGACCTGCGGCGCCACGCCCAGCCGGACGTGCGCCGATCGCACCGCGCAAACCCCAACGCTGAAACCTCCGTCCTCGTCCCCGTCCCCGTCCCCGCCCCGTCCCCGTCCCCGCTCGGTCCCTGGAAATTGGGCCTTTCATCCGCTTCGACGCTATCGATCGACTGGGATGTGCCGCCTTCTTGGAATCGTATCGTCAGCGCCCGTGGACTTCCGAGTCCTGCTCGCGGATCGCGCTCACTCGCTGGCGTCGCTTGGTGCGGAGCATCGCGATGGCTGGGGCATGGCTGCCTTCTCATCGGGGGAGTGGAGCATTCACAAGGGAACTCGTCCCGCTACTCACGACCCGCGCTTTCATCGGAGAGCCTCGACACTGCGGGGTGATGTTCTGGTGTCACATGTTCGCAAGCGCACAGTCGGCGCCACGCGCGAAGAGAACACCCATCCGTTTGCTCGCGGAGGCTGGGTCTTCGCCCACAACGGTACTGTGACTGATCGGTCTTACTTGCGAGAACAAGTATCGGAGCGCCGCTCCGCGGAGATCAGTGGTGACACTGACAGCGAGTTGTTGTTCGCGTTCGTGCTCACGCGCCTCGATGAAATGCAAGACCCCAGTCAACTCGATTCTATGCTCTTGAATCTTGTCCGTGAGTGTCGCGCGCGCGTCGACTTTGGATCTTTCAACTTCCTGCTCTCCGACGGTGCACGATGCTACGTGCATCGCTTCGGTCGCAGTCTGTTCTTGCTCGAGCGCGGGACTCGCTCGCAGTCGCCTTCGTTACGCGCGAACGCGGTGTTCGTGGCCTCCGAGCCGATGACCAATGAGTCTTGGCGAGAAATCGAAGACGGCACTTTGCTGCGTATCGATCGCGAGCCCATGAGCGTGACGGTATTGTAATACGGTGCTTGTAGATGGCGTGGGCGCCCGCGAGGCGCCATAATCGCGGCGTGAAACGCGTCGTCTTTGCGGTGATCATCGGTTGCTACACCGGCAGGGGCGAGGTTACTCCGCTCCCACTTCCTGATCCTGGCAGTCTCGTCGTCGACTTCGACGTGAACTCGCTCGACGCAACGCCCGATCAAGAAGAGTACATGTGCTTCGTCGCTGAGTTGGGGGTGCTCGCGGACAAACCCTTGTCGGCCGTGAAGTGGATCATCCCAACCGGTCCGATCGTGATTCATCACATCTCGCTCTATGCGACGACCACGGACTTGCCCATCGGACGGGTCTCCTGCGACAAACTCGAAGGTCCGCGCTTCGCGATCTACACGCCTGGAAGCGCGAACATCGATCTACGTAGCGATCTTGCACTGGAACTTCCTACTGCAACCCGACGGGTCGCAGTGGAAGTACATGCCCAGCGTCGCGGCCCAGGCATCGACACTCCTGGTCGCGTCTCGCTCGTCGCCTCCGCGGATCGACCGCATGTCGCGGGTTGGATAGAAACAGGGGCCTACATCGCCCCAATGCCGCCGCGCGCGAGCGAAGTAACCCTGGGCAGGTGCTGGTTTGACACACCTCTGCATGTGGAGTTCGTCTGGGCGCACATGCACAAATCAGGACGCGGTTATCACAGCAGTCTGGTCCGTGCGAATGGCGACCGCATGGTGCTGGTCGACATTCCCAAGTGGGACGTCAGTCACCAGCCTCTGTACTCGTTCCAGTTCGAGGCCCAACCCGGCGACCGCATCGACTTCGAATGTGAGTACCTCAACGAGACCGCCGACACCATCACCTCCGGCCCTTACTCCACAAACGAAATGTGCGGTCTTGGCCTCATCGCCTGGCCTCGAGAAGCCGCCCACTGCACTCCCTAACCCCAGCCTTCCACCCCAGCCTTCCACCCCAGCCTTCCGGTCCAGTCTCCTGGCCAACCAGCGATGGCACGCCGCGCGACTACTCCCCAGTCGCAGCTGCACAACAACGCGCCCCACTCTCAGTGCCACCGTAGGAAGCGCCGTGTCCGCCCTGGAATGATCGACAGGCATTCCTCCCAGGCATCCACCAAGAGCCCTTCATGACCTCACGCACTCCTGGGGGCGCGCCGTCCATCGTGGCCCACTCGTCGAC
>JAYVXK010000340.1:0-2058 GCA_043785265.1 Myxococcales bacterium
GTCGCTGCCAAAGCTCTCGATCAAATGCGAGGCCCCCGCTGTCAGCGTGAAGTAGCTACCCGCGCTCAAGTTCGCGGCTGCCGTGTACGTCATGGCGAGTGTGGCCACTGTGCTCGGCAAACTCATTCCACCGCTCTCGGACGATCGCGTCGCCTTCGTGAGATCGAAACCGGCAAGCCTCGGCAGCAACTCACGCATTCGTGGATGCACCAGCACGTGTCCGTCCACGAAGCGCGGCGGCTCTTGGTCCATTGGCTTGTAGGAAGGCTGCAACACCTCGCGCGCGAGCTTGCGCGCATTGTTCAAAACGAGATCGAACGTCTCGCGCGAGTGCTCCGAAAAAGCGGGGAGCGCGCAGAGCGCCAAGGCATCGAGTACTTCGTAGAGAGCGAAATCGACAAACGGGTCGGAGACGAGCGTGCTCATGCTCCACCTATTACGCCATGTTTCAGCCTGTGGGATCAGCTTCGCAATGCGGTGTTCACGCGGCGCACTCGCCTTCGGTGGTCTCGGGCCGGAAGGCCTCGGCTTCACCTAGGTCGATGAAGTCCGCATTCGTCGCGGTGGCGAGGTCGAGTTGCTCCAAGTCGGCGACCGCAGCCGCGAGCTCCGAAACCGAGGTGCGCGCGAGAAACGCAGTGATGAGTTCGCCTGGCTCGCGGCGCGATTCGTACAGTGCAACGAGCCGCTCTACTGCTTGCCCCGCTCGGCGCGCGGGCACCTTGGCGATGATGCGACCAAATCGCGCGTCGCTGCCGCTGGGATCTCCGCCCGCATACAAATGATACTGAGGCACCGGCTTGCCCGCGATCTTGCGCAAACCTCCTTGAAATCCGATGCCCGCGACGTGATGCAATCCGCAACCGTTGGGGCAACCGCTCACGCGAATCGACAGACCAGGCGCGCGATCGATCCAACTTCTGTCGGCGCGAAACCGTTCACTCAACGCATCTGCGAGGCCGCGCGATTGCGTGACTGCGAGTTTGCATGACTCGGCACCGGGGCAACTGGCGACGTCTGCGATCGAGTCTGCATCTGGATCACCGAGTCCAATCGCAACGAGCGACGCATGAAGATCGGCCGCAAGATCCTTCGGTACCCACCGCAACACCAAGTTCTGTCCAATCGTCGCGCGCACTGTGCCGTCTGCATGGCTTCTCGAGAGCGCGACGATCGCACGCAGACGACCGCTCGTGAGATCACCCAGCGGCACGGCGATGGTCACTGTGACGAACCCGGATTGTCGCTGCTCACGAACATTGGAGCGGAAAAATCGGCCTCCGATGGGATCGCCAATCACTGGCAGATGCCGCGGCAGGATGCCTGGACCACGAGGACGGTCCCGCCCGATCAGATCGCGCAGTTGTCTCTGAGAGAGCGGCTCTGCGCGAACGGTCGGCGGCGTGGCTTCGTCGGTGGGTTCGAGCGTGAGGGTCGGAACTCCCGAGGTGCGGATCGCCTCCAACTCCGCGTGCACGGCAGCCTTGAAGGCGTCCCAACCCATTTGCTTGATGAGAAACTTCATCCGGTTTTTTTTGCGATGCTCGCGATCCCCTCGCGCGTGAAACACCCGCAACAGAGCTTCTGCGACCGCAAGCAACTGAGTGGGCGGCAGCCAAGCGAACAGCTCCGTGCCGCTCTTGCACATCAGCGCGGTGCCGCCGCCGACCGTCACTCGAAAGCCGGGCGCGCCATCGTCACTGAGTCGCGCAAAAAAGCCGAGGTCGTTGACGAGTGCGTACGAGTGATCGGCGC
Organism: Myxococcales bacterium; assembly: GCA_043785265.1. Classification (GTDB taxonomy): domain Bacteria; phylum Myxococcota_A; class Polyangia; order Polyangiales; family Polyangiaceae; genus JANYHY01. The sequence goes on from JAYVXK010000340.1 coordinate 1,756, forward strand.
CGCCTCCCGAGAAGGCGACTTTGAACTTGCGGGGCAGCGAAGCGCTCAGGGGATGCCGCAAGAAGTATCTGGTGAAGGCGCGAGCATAGGGTGTCGGATCGAACACTTCGTCTTTTGCGACACCTGCGCTCGGACTCTGAGTGACGTTTCGCACTGCGTTTCCGCATGCTTCGCGCGTCGTGAGTCCGACGGCCGCGAGCGCGTGCATCGCCTCGCCGATCTCAGCGAGAGGCATGAAGTGATACTGAATGTTCTGCCTGGTCGTCAGGTGGCAGAAGCCGCGCGAGTGACGATCCGCGACGT
>JAYVXK010000341.1:0-2056 GCA_043785265.1 Myxococcales bacterium
GAGCGGTGGCTCCGTGTCCGGAACGAACGTTTCGCCAGTGATACGTTCGTAAGCTTCGATGTAGCGTTGGGCCGCGCCCACGCGAATGTCGTCCGGCAACGGGATCGGTTCGCCGTCACCGCGATAGCCTTGCTCGGTGTAGAAGCGGCGCACGAAGTCTTTGTCGAGCGGCTCGGGATCGAGTCCTTGAGTGAACCTGCCTTCGTACGAAGCGGCCAGCCAAAAGCGCGACGAGTCAGGGGTATGAATCTCGTCAATGACGACAATCTTCCCATCCTTGGTCTTGCCTAATTCATACTTGGTATCGACCAAGATCAACCCACGCTCTGCACAAATGCGTTGTCCCGCCGTGAACAAACGCATGGCAATTTCAGCCGCGGCGTCGAAGTCCTCAGGCGTGACCTCTTTGAGTGCGAGGATCTCTTCGCGTGATCCCGAGATGTCGTGTTGACCTTTGGGTGCCTTGGTCGCAGGCGTGAGAATGGGAGCCGGCAACTTCTGATTTTTGCGCAAGCCCTCTGGCAGAGCGTGTCCGCAAAACACACGCTCGCCTCGCGCGTAGTGAGTCCAAATCGAAGTGGACGTCGAACCGGTGACATACGCACGCACGACCATCTCGACGAGCAGCGGCTCACACTCGACGCACTCGAGCACATTGGGATCGGGCAGACTCACGAAGTGATTGGGCGCGACGTCACGCGTGAGCTCGAACCAATGCGCCGCGAGTCGGTTGAGGACCTGCCCTTTGAAAGGAATCGTCCCCAGCACGCGGTCGAACGCGCTGATGCGATCGGTGACGACGATGAATCGACGACCATCGGCGGTCGAATAATTGTCGCGAACTTTTCCCTCGTATTTGCGGCCGATCGCCCCAAAATCAGTGCGATCGAGCGTTCGCGAGAGAGCATCTCGGAGCGTGGCATCAGCAACCATGCGGGGCGGGTCATAGCCCAGTTGAGCGAGGCTGTCAGCTCAGGGCGGTTTGGGCGGTCGGTGGAGAGGCGCCGAGTGGTGTCGGCGTTGACAGGCAGACGATCGCAGTGGAGAAGAGGTCGATTGGCTCCTACATTGAGGAGTGCGAGCACCCTGCACGGGTGGCGGAATGGCAGACGCAGTGGATTTAGGTTCCACCGCCGAGAGGCGTAAGGGTTCAAGTCCCTTCCCGTGCACTATCAATCAGTTAGGTCTAGTGTGGCTTACGGTATAAGCAAATCTGCTGCCACCTTTGCTGCCACTTATGTGGCAGCAGATTGGTCACTAGGCGCTCAGGCAACCCACCGCCCCACGCTTTCAATGCAGCTGCGCAAATTGCGAAAGCCATTGGACCGCGATGCTTGGCTCCGACTTTTGAGATGAGAATCCACTCCGAGTCGACACGCCGAATGGTAAGAACAACTTCTGTCACTCACAGCGACAATGCGTGGGTTGTGACGACTGCATCGAGGAGTTCCTCGAGCGACAAAACGAAACGTCGGTTGGAGGTAGCGATGCATTCATCTTCTATTCGTGCGGCCGGTCTACTCGGGGCGCTCGCAGCACTAGCAAGCATCTTGCCTGGGTGTTCAACTGCCCAATTCGACTCTGCTGGACAGTCGAGCGCTGCCGTCTCGTCACAGGCGCAGATGGCTCTTGCCGACTTGCGTGCACGTTTCGTCATCAAGACACAAGAATCCAAATCGCCAATTGATGATCAAACGAAGGTCGCGGTCACGAGGCCCGTGTTTGTCGCGTCGACGGTGGATCGATTTGATTCCGAGTCGACCATGCTTCTCCCTCACTCAACGGACAAGCCCAACAAACCTGCAACGATCAAGCTTGCGACCACTTCGGGAAACGCGTCTCACCTCGAAGACACCACGGGTGTCGCGGTTGATCTAAAACTGGAAGGTCTGACCGACCTCGCAGGAGCCACGGTCGATGGATATCTCGTTTATCCCGGAGCAATGGCGGGAGGTCATTACGCGGTGCGCGCGAGCGGCGACGGTCTCGAGGACTTCGTAGATCTCGAGGTTGCGCCCGGTGGCAATGAGATCGTCTACGACGTCACGCTCGGTTC
>JAYVXK010000342.1:0-6919 GCA_043785265.1 Myxococcales bacterium
AGACGCTCGGTGTGCTCGTGCAACCGAAGAATCTGGTGCTGCCGACCATCCTCTCGATCGCTGCGTGGTCACTCGAATGCCTGTCCTTGTGGACGATCCTATGGGGATTCGGTGAACGGGTGCCCGTGCCGCTCGCGACGTTCTTCTATGCGACGAGCACCCTCGTGGGCGCGGTGCTTCCAGGCGGTCTCGGCGTCACAGAGAGCGCATTGCGCGAACAGATGATCGACATCGGTCACATCCCGAGCGAGGTCAGCACCGACGCGATGATGCTCGTGCGATTCGCCACGTTGTGGTTCGCGGTCGTCGTTGGCTTCACGGCGCTCGGCATCCTCAAGCGTCGCTACCCGAAGCTGCTGAAAGACGACTGAGCGCCAACGCGAAATCCGCCGGGAAATCAGCCTCGAAACGCATTGGTTGACCTGTCACCGGATGGCGAAAACCGAGCACGCGCGCATGCAGCGCCTGGTGACCGAGCATCTCGTGAGCCTCGCGCACCAGCGTATCCTTGGGAATGCTGCCGTAGACGGGATCGCCAAGCACAGGCGCACCTGACTCGGAGAGATGGACACGAATCTGATGCGTGCGACCGGTCTCGAGTCGGCAACTGACGAGACTGGCAGCGCCACGCGCAAGTGTTCGCACGAGCGACACATGCGTGACTGCGTGCTTGCCCATCGTGACGCGCGAGGTAAAGCGCATGCGGTCTTTGGCATGTCGTCCGTGCAACGTGCGATGAGTCATCGTCTTGGCGACACCAACTGTGATCGCGTCGTAGGCACGCTCGATGGAGTGCACGGCAAACTGCTTTTTGAGATCCTCACGCGCTTCTGCGGTGCGAGCCACCACCATCACCCCGCTCGTGCCCTTGTCCAATCGATGCACGATTCCAGGCCTAAAATGCGTCGCTTCGTCGTTCTGGTGTTGACCACGCCGCGTGACCGCGGACGTGCCGTCCCCCACGAGCAGATCTTCCGCGCGAAACCAGCCGTGGGCGAGCAATCCGTGAACGAGTGTGCCTGTCGTGTGCCCTGCACCAGGATGCACGACGAGCCCGGCGGGTTTCATGAGTACGACGACCGCCGTGTCGACATGCAGCACTTCGAACTCGACACTCGCATCGGGTGCCATGTCCGTTTTTTGTGCGGCTGGCGGGTCGACCTCTACCCGTGACCCGACGCGCGTCTTGTCTGCCGAGTGGGCGACCTTCCCGTCGACGAGCACAGCACCCAACTCGATCCAACGTTGAATCTCGCCGCGCGAAGGCGGCAGCGCCACGAGTGCTGGCAGCGCGCTCGCGAGAAAGCGATCGAGCCTGATTCCAGCCGCCGCGCGGGGTACGACGACGCTTACCAGAGCTTCGACTTGATGTGGCCCTTGGCCTTGACCAAGATGTCGACCAGCGCGCGATCATAAAAGTTGCGTGGATAGAGTTCGGGCGACACGCGGCGCTTGAACAGCGCGCGACCCTCTTCGATCTCTTCGGCGAGCGACGCGAACAGGTTGTCGTTGGTGATGCCCTGGACGATCTTGTCCTCGTTGTACAGCGACAGATCGCTCGCGATGGCACGTGCGAGTCGACGCGCGGCTTCTTCGGTCTCGATGAGGGGCATAAAGCAATTATCGGGGTTTTTAGGCCGCTGTGTCAAACCTTCCGCGAGACGGCACATCCATCGCGACGCCGACCCCGAGGAGGTGAGACAGCTATGGACCTCGGTTTGTGCGTGCTGGTACACGACAGGGGCAAACATGTCGTTGCCCGTGACCATCGCTCGAGCCATTGAAGATGCCGCCAAGTGCGCGCCTACGATTGGCTTTCGCTTCGTTCCCGAGTCTGGAATCCCAGCGCACGGCACCCCTGGAGATTCGACAGAGGCGTCGTTTTCTTACACGGCGATCGAGCGAGCGAGCGCGAGATATGGCGGCGCACTGCAAGCACTGGGATTGAAAAAGGGCGACCGTGTCGCCTTGATCTTGCCGACGAACGAAGACTTCGTGCTCTGTTTTTTTGGTGCAATTCGGGCAGGCATCATCCCAGTGCCGATCTATCCACCCCTCGGGCTGGGCGAGCTTCAAGGCTATCTCGACAACACACGACACGTCGTTCACAAGTCCGGTGCACGTGCGCTCGTCACGGACGCAAAGATCAAACGGCTGCTTGGTACGGTTCAGGCGGCGTGCCCAGACCTCGAGCAAGTGCTGGCGGTGGAGAGTGTGCGCGAGTCACGCGAAGCACTGCGAGCTGAGAAAATAGCCCCAGAAGACGTCGCCTTTCTACAATTCACGAGCGGGTCGACCTCGCGTCCCAAGGGTGTCGTCCTCACGCACGAAAATTTGTCTGCCAACATCGCGTGCTTCATGAGCGGGGTCGGCGCGCGCGAGAGCGACATCGGCGTCTCGTGGTTGCCGCTCTATCACGACATGGGTCTCATTGGATTCGTCCTCGCGCCGCTGATGTACAAGGTGCCGAGTGTGTTTCTGCCGCCGCTTCTTTTTCTGAAGCGGCCATCCTCGTGGTTGCAGGCCATCTCTCGCCACAAGGGGACTGTGAGTTTTGCGCCGAATTTCGCCTATGCACTCGCAGTCAAACGCATCAAAGAGCGAGAACTCGATGGCGTGGATCTCTCCACATGGCGCGTCGCAGGTTGCGGTGCCGAGCCCATTCGACCTGAGACACTCGACGCCTTTGCGAAGTGCTTCGCCAAAGTCGGCTTCGACAAACGCGCGCTGTTGCCTTCCTATGGCATGGCCGAGTCCACCTTGGCGGTCGCCTTCAGTGAGGTCAGCGAAGGCGTTCGCACGATCACAGTCGACGGCGAAACGCTATGGTCCGAAGCGGTCGCGAAACTCGTTTCAGACGAAACCATCGGCAGCGTGCGCCTCGTATCCTGCGGTAAACAGTTCGAGGGACACTCGATCCAAATCTTCTCAGAAGACGACGACGCGAGTGCACATCCGCTCGGCGAAGATCACGTGGGCGAGATTCGCATTGGCGGGCCCAGCATCATGCGCGGCTATTGGGAGGACAGAGAGAAGACGCGCGAGGCGATCGCCGGCACGCACTTCAAGACAGGCGATCTCGGCTTTTTGCATGAAGACCGCCTCTACATTTGCGGCCGCTCCAAAGAGGTGATCATCCTCAACGGGCGCAACTACTACCCGCAAGACATGGAGTGGGAAGTGGGCCATGTGGCGGGCGTGCGCAAAGGAAGCGTCATCGCGTTCGGCGCGCGAGACCGCATCGGCATGGAAACGGATCGTGAGCGTGTCGTGGTCGCGTTCGAAGCGCAGGAACCATCGATGGTGACCGATCCCGCGCGTGCTCAGGCGCTGATCGCGGCCGTGCGCGCCGCGGTTCAATCGGGCATGGGGCTCACGCTCGACGACGTCGTTCCTCTCGCTCCCGGCACATTGCCCAAGACGTCGAGCGGAAAGCTCCAGCGCAGCAAAACCAAAGAACTGTATGAAGCCGGCACGCTCCGTGAACGCAAAAGTTCACGCGAACCGAACCGCCTCAGCACGACAAAAGAGGCTGTGAAGAGCCAGTTGAGCTACTTCAAGCTCGCTGTCTTGGGCTCAGGGCGCAAAAAAGATTAAGCACCTTGTAGTTTAGAATCTTTCTCCTTAGAGTTTGATTCGTGGTTGCGAAAGCTGCTCCAAAACCTCAGCGGGCCAAGCAAATGCTCGCGACGCTCAAAGCGCACGGCTTACGTATGACGCCTCAGCGGTCCGCCATCGTGGAGCTCTTCGCCGCTGACCTCTCGCATCCCACAGCGCAAGATCTCTTCGATCGTCTGCACGCAGATTTTCCCACGATGAGCTTCGCGACGGTTTACAACACACTCGACGCGCTTGCGCACGCGGGGCTCAGCGGAGAGCTTCACCTCGGCAACGCAGCGCGTTTTGATCCCAATACCGAGCCTCATCATCACGCCGTGTGCGAGCAGTGTGGCGCCATCGTCGACATCCCCGCCCCGTCGCTGTTGCCTCAAAAAGCAAGCGTGCGTCGCCTGCACAAGGTGGCTCCGGGCTTTGCCGTCGCGCGTGTTGAGCGCATCTACCGCGGGCAATGCGCCTCGTGCGCCAAGAAGACGTCTCGCGCCGCAAGTCGGCGTGCAGTCGAAACAAGTCAGTAGCAACTCACTCGATGGCAGGAGAAAACGATGGGCAAATCGCTCGCTGGAACCAAAACGCATCAAAACCTGAAAGACGCTTTCGCAGGCGAATCGCAAGCGAATCGTCGGTATTTGTATTTCGCAAAAGTGGCTGACGTCGAGGGGTTGCCGGAGATCGCGGGCAACTTCAAAGAGACCGCAGACGGCGAGACCGGGCACGCGCATGGTCACCTCGACTACCTCAAGCAAGTCGGCGACCCCGCGACTGGTCTGCCGATCGGTTCGACCGAGAAGAATCTTAAAGCCGCAATCGCGGGTGAGACTCACGAATACGAAACGATGTATCCGAGCATGGCAAAGGCCGCGCGCGAAGAAGGCTTCGACGACGTCGCGGAATGGTTCGAGACACTCGCCAAGGCTGAAAAGAGCCACGCGGGCCGCTTCACGAAGATGCTCGACTCGCTGAAGTAAGCGCGCTCGGCGTAGTCCGCTCAAGACGGGGGGCCAAATGCGTTTGGCCTCCCGTTTGTCATCGATGATTGCCAATCACCGCAAACCCATTAGCGTCCCGTGAAAATCGATCCCAAGCCGCAGCTGCCTCCTGCCAGGTCTCCCAATGATCCCCGTTACTGGGACGAGAGAGACCTCGAGCAAGAGATGAAACGCGTCTTCGAGGTGTGCCACGGCTGCCGCATGTGCGTGAACTATTGCGGCACATTCCCTGATGTGTTCGCCCGTGTCGATCGAGACATCGACGCTGGGGCTGAGGGCGCAGAATCGCTGGAGGCAGCTGATTTCCAGTCTGCTACGGACCTCTGCTGGCAGTGCAAGCTTTGCTACATCAAGTGTCCCTACACGCCTGACGAAGGACACGAGTGGGCGCTCGATGTGCCCCGACTGCTTAGCCGGGAGAAAGCACAGCGCGCGCGACGCAACGGAGTGACCGTCCAAGACGCAGCACTCGGCGAGCCTGGCGTCATGGGCGCACTGACCACGACACTCAGGCAGGGACCGATTGCCAACTTCGTAAGTGCCAATCGACTCGCGCGTAAAGTGATGAAGGTGACCGCGGGCATCTCGGACGAGTTCCCCCTGCCCCCTTTTGCGACGATGACCTTCGAGCGTTGGCTCGCGAACCACACGCCGCTGCCCGAGGCAGGCGACAACGGCACCATCGCCATCTTCGCGACATGCCAAGGGGACTACAATCTGCCCGCCGGACCTGCCAACGCGGTGAGAGTCCTAGAAAAGAATGGTTATCAAGTAGTACGTCCCAAGCAGGAATGTTGCGGCATTCCGAATCTCGACGGTGGCGACGTGGACGCGGCAAAGCGCAAAGCGCGGGCCAATGTCGCGTCACTGCTGGAGCAAGTCGACTTGGGGCGCAAGGTGGTCGTGCCAGGGCCGTCGTGCTCGTACACGATTCGCAAAGAGTATCCGGAGTTGCTTGGTACACCCGAGGCCCGACGGGTCGCCGAGAACACATTCGACTTGATGGAGTTTTTGGAGATTCTGCGCAAGGACAAGAAACTCAATAAGGACTTCAAAAAGAGTTTGGGCAAAGTTGCCTATCACGCGGCCTGTCACCTTCGCGCTCAGAAAATCGGCTTCCCTGGCGCGCGCGTCCTCGGCGCGATTCCCGAGACCGAAGTCGAGGTCGTTCAAGAGTGCTCGGCGGTCGACGGAACGTGGGGCATGAAGGCGCAGTATTACGAAATGGGCCGTAAATATGCCCAGAGACTCGTGCAAGGCATCGACCAGGTGGAGGCCGCAGTCGTCGTCACCGACTGTCCGCTCTCTGGTCTGCGCATCGGCAGAGAAAATGGCGTGGTGGTGCGTCACCCAGTCGAAGCGTTAGCGGATGCGTACGGCATCGCGGTGAGCGTAAAGTGATTGGCGCGAAATGAGGCTGTCATGAAACCCGTTATGCGTAATGAGATATTGCCGATTGGCGAGTACGAGACCGTTCGCGAACGCTTTCGTGCGCGCGTGATCGAGGACAAAAAGAGGCGGCGACTGCGCGTCGCAGACCGCGCGAGTGTGTTGTTCGAGAACCACGATACGGCGCTCTTGCAGATCCAAGAGATGCTGAGGACCGAACGCATCACGCGCGAAGGCGCCATCGTCCACGAGATCGAGACGTACAACGAGCTCGTTCCCGGGGACAACGAACTGTCGTGCACCGTGCTCATCGAAATTGACGACAAACCCGAACGCGAAGACTTCTTGGTGCGGGCAAAAGGACTCGAAAGCAAAGTCGTGATGGTGGTCGATGGAGAGCGAGCAGCGGGAACGGCGACAAAGGAGCGGTTGCTCGACGATCGCGCATCGGCCGTGATTTACCTGAAATTCGCGCTAAGCGAGCGCAGCGCAAATGCTCTCCGCGGCGCAGCTGGGCGCAGCGACCTCGCCGTGGAAATTCGCTTCGAGCACGAGGCGTTCACTGCGAGCGCATCGCTACCGCGACCTGTCGTGATGAGTCTCGCACAAGACCTCGAGGCATAGGCATGTTCGCATTCGATCGCCCGGTGCAGTTTCAGGATGTCGACGCCGCGGGCATCGTCTTCTTCGCTCGTTTCTTCGTCTATGCACACGACGCGATGGTGGCGCTGGTCGACCACGAACTCAGTGACGGCTATGCGGGGCTCATCAATGATCGACGCCTCGGCCTACCCGTCGTGCACGTCGAGGCAGACTTCAAAGTGCCGCTTCGTTTTGGTGATGTCGCAAGCATCGAAGTGACGGTCATGCGCATCGGCCAGAAGAGCAGCACATTGCGCTTCACGATGAAGAAGCAAGGCGTC
>JAYVXK010000343.1:0-2052 GCA_043785265.1 Myxococcales bacterium
TACGATGCGCTCTGCAACGCCGACACAGTTGGTGTCTTTCAAATCGAGAGCCGCGCGCAGATGTCGATGTTGCCCAGACTGCGCCCACGAACCTTCTACGACTTGGTGATCGAAGTCGCGATCGTGAGACCAGGTCCGATTCAAGGTGGAATGGTTCACCCATTTTTACGCCGCAGAAACGGCGAAGAGCCAAACGAGCCTCCTCACGAATGCTTGCGGCCCATCCTCGAGAGAACACTGGGCGTGCCTCTGTTCCAAGAACAGGTGATGCAAATCGCCATTGTCGGCGCTGGCTACACAGGGGGCGAGGCCGATCAACTCAGGCGAGACATGGCGGCCTGGAAGAAGACCGGCAGGCTAGCGTTGCACAAAGATCGTCTCGAGCAGGGCTTCCTCGCTCGAGGCATCTCAAAAGAATTTTCCGAGCGTCTCTACAAACAGATTCACGGTTTCGGCGAATACGGTTTTCCCGAGAGTCACGCTGCGAGCTTTGCGTTGCTCGTGTACGCAAGCTCTTGGTTGAAGGTGTATCACCCAGCGGCGTTCGCTGCGTCTCTCGTCAACAGTCAGCCGATGGGCTTCTACTCGGTGAACACGATTTTGGAGGACGCGCGCAGGCATGACGTGGTGGTCCTTCCGATTTGCATCGAGAACAGTCAGTGGGATTGCACGCTAGAAATGGGCAGAATTCGTGTGGGATTGAGGCAAGTGAAAGGTTTCAGCGAAGAGAGTGGCCGCCGTGTCGAGCAGATACGGAGCACTACAGGAATGTTTCAGTCTCTCGAGGACCTCCGAGCGCGTGCCGGTCTCACCAAACTCGAAATGGAAGCGCTTGCAGAATCAGGTGCGCTCGAGGCGCTGGTCGATGGACGGAGGCGCGCGATCTGGGCTGTCCGTGAGCCCACACATGGCGATCTCTTCAGTGGAATATCTTCGAATGAAGATCGGCCGAGCCTCCCCACGCTGACGCGTCTCGAACAGCTCGTTCTCGACTTCGATCGCACGGGTCTTTCCGTGTCCGATCACCCAATGCGCGCATTGAGGTCCAAGTTGGCCAAATCGATCCTGTCGTCGCGCGATCTCGAGCGCACGCCGCATGGCCAATGGGTGAGTGCTGCCGGCCTCGTGATTTGCCGGCAACGACCCGGTACGGCAAGCGGTGTGGTGTTCGTCACGATGGAGGACGAACATGGCTTCATCAATTTGGTGCTCTGGTCGCGAGTGTTCGAGCGTCTTCGCTTGGTCGCAACCCAAAGCACACTCTTGCTCGCCTGCGGAAAAGTGGAGCGTGCACAGGTGCCGATCACAGACTCATCGAGCGTGGTCCCAGCACCTCAATCGACGATTTATGTGATCGTGGAGCAGTTGGAGAAGTTGACGATCGGACATGATCAAGTGCCGAGTATGAGTCGCGACTTTCATTGAGCGTTCGCACATCCTTGCCGCGCGTTAGCTAACTGTCGCTAATCATCTGGATGGTGTGTTGGATACCAAAGTGATGAGAAGTCGCCCATTAGGTGCGCCAATCGGTGCAAATTCATGCCGAGTTCGTCCACAGCAAAGAAGGGCTCCCGCACGTACGTGTAGAAGGACTCGTAGACGGCCTGCATCCTTCGGGTGCCCAAAATCGCGTAAGTGGCAGCTTGCATGAGTGCGCGGCCGATCTGGGTGAGTTCGATGCGCCAGGTACGTTTGTCGAAGCTACGAAAGCGCGATACCCACCCAACTTCGCGCAGGCTTTTGAGCATTCGAGAAACTGTTGGACGTGAGAGGCCAAGCCGCCGCCGAATCTCGATTTGCGATGGCGGAACGGCGCCGTCAAACACGACGTAGAGCATGTCAAAACGGGCAGGCGTCAGGGCCTGACCAAAGGGTCGCGCGAGATTTCGACCAAACGCCAGCGCGCGATGATGAGCCCGTTTGAATTGGAAGGAGAGAAAGTGCATGACCGCACGAGTGCAGCAGCCGTGCCGCCGGCCTCGCTCCCTCCCGCGAAAACATTCCCCTCAAAACCCCCCGATCGTGAGCTTGCTAACGATCGGGCGGTTTCGC
>JAYVXK010000344.1:0-6912 GCA_043785265.1 Myxococcales bacterium
GGTTCTGGAGGTTGCTGCGGCGGCTGGGCTTGCGGTGGCAGTCCGAGCAATTGCGGCGAGGGCCTCTGCCAGAAGCTGAGCAGCGCTGTTAGTCTCTGCATGGCGCCCTGCTGCGGGTCGGCCGTATGCGGCGGCGACGGCTTCGGCGACTACCTCTGTCGCGCTTATCAAGCGAGCAATGGTGTCTTCACTTCGTGTGTTGCCACGGGTCTCAGGCGCGGGGGCGGCGTGACGGGCACCGACTGCAACAACGACAATGAGTGCGTCGGTTATTCTTGCGCAGCAGGGACTGCCACCCACTCACACAAATACTGCACCGACAACTGCTGCACGGACAACGACTGCAGCAACGGCACGCGCTGCCGCCCAGTGTCGGGCAACAACGCGTACATTTTGCACTGCGTTTATCCCTGAAATCAGCCTGCTTCGGCGGCGTCCAGAGAAGCGTCCAGGATTGATCCGTCGTCTGCGTCCGGCAGATTGGCGTCCAGCACATCGACTGTGCTCGTGTCCTTGACGCTCGTGTCGGCGGCGTCCACGACGCTGGTATCGACGACACTCGTGTCCTTCACGCTCGTGTCGGGGCTGCCCTGATCTGTCGGGGGAGCAGTCTCGCCAAGAGACGCATCACCACCACCAGCGTCAATCTTGGAGCGATCGAAGTCGACGATCAATTCGCAACCTGCCGCGCCCACGAAGGCGAGAACGACGACAGCGAGCACACGCTTTTTCATTTGGTTCTTCATAAGATCTCAAAAGCGAAAGAGGGCACCAGCGCCGCCGCCGTGAGGCGTGATGATGGGCATGGGGGTGATCGAAAAAGAGCTGCTCTTCTTGTGAGTCTGCGCGACGGTCACTTTTTTGCTGGGAGCGGCGGGGTAAGAAGCCGCTGGCTTGGCCGGAGCGTCATCGTCCTTCGAGAAGAAGAGGACAGCGCTGGTGACACCAAGCGTAATCGCAACACCAAATGCCATGTCGGCGATGAGTGCTTTGTTCTCGCCTGCGTCTGCTGTGTCTGCGCTTGGTGTCGCGTCGTAGGTGCTCTTGTCACTGAGCGCCAAAATGCCGAACACTGCGCCCACACCCGCTGCAACGATGGCGAGACTGCCCGTCACGATTGCAGGCACTAGGCTGTGCTTTGCTGGCTCGGGCGTTGGAGCGACTGGTACGACCGCCGCCGCTGGTGGTGTGTTCGTTGCGACAGGAAGTTGAACGGGCGTCTCGACTGGCTTCGCCGTCAGCTCCGCTTTGACGTCTTGTCGGCTGCCGAACGTCACGTCGGCGTCTTTGTCGCCAGCGATGTATCCCGCGAGCTCGAAGTGCACCATGTGCTTGCCCGGAGGCATGTCCACGTCAGTCGGAGTGACGCCACTGGGCTTGCCGTCGACCGTCACGGTGGCACCAGGTGGTGTGGTCTCGAGATGCACGCGTCCTGGCATCGCTTTGATCGTTTCGACGCGCTTCTTGAGCTCTTCGCCTTCCTTCTCCATCTTCTTGGGAACGTTGGTCAAGAAGTTGTTGTAGGCGACGACAGCGTCTGCGTAGTGGCCGAGATTGTCGTGGCAAAGGCCGATGTAGCGTTGCGCGTGCGGCGTCGACTTGATCGCATCTGCTGCCTGAAACTCAGGGAGAGCGCCTGCAAAGTCGCCTGCTTTGAATTTGACCTCACCTGCTTGGTAATGCGCTTTCGCATCACTCGCAGAACCTGCTGCCGCAGTGGTCGGCGGCTTTGCGGGCGCGCCGCTCGTGGGGGTCGCGGGCTTGGCTGGGGTTGCCGTCGTGGTCGGCTTTCCTTGCGCGGCCGCATCATGCATTGCCGCTCCGAGCACCAAAACCGCCACCGATGCGCCCAGCGTGAGCTTTCTCCCGATTGCTTGCCTCATCTCAGTCCTCTCATGAAAATCAACGGATCGTAGATTACCGACGCTGAACGCAAGCTACAAGAGAGTTGTGTCGAGTGGGAGCTATTGCGGGTCGGGTTCGACGAGTTCGATGAGGACGCCGCCCGTGGCTTTGGGGTGTATGAAAGCGACTTTGTGGCCGCGGGCTCCAGCGCGTGGCGTTTCGTCGATGAGGGGGACGCCCAACGACTTGAGGAAGGCGAGCGCGCTCTCGATGCCTTCGACTTCGATGGCGATGTGGTGCAGGCCCGGTCCGCGCTTGTCGAGAAACTTTTCGAGACCTTCGTTTCCCTTGGGAGAGATGAGCTCGAGACTCGTCTCGCCAATCGGAAGCAGCGCGGCGTCGGTCTTTTGCGACAGCACAACCTCTCGGAGCGTCGGCGCGATACCGAGAACCTGCATGTATTTTTCGGCGGCTTCGTCGATGTCCCGTACACAAATCGCGATGTGATCGATCTTTTTGATTCTGAGCATGCGCCTCATCTTCTAGCAGATGTGCTGCTCGGAAATGATTGCGGCGCGGCCTGCGCTCCTCGTACCCTGCACTTCATGAGCGAGAGATTGTTTTCCAAATTGATGTTGGGCGGAGTGTTGCTAGCCGCGGCGGAAGGTTGCGGCGGCGGGAGCCTCGCGCAGCCATTCGAAGGCCTCAAAGCCGCGCCCATCACGGTCTATCGACTCCAAAACTACGAGCCGCCACCGCAACAAGCCCCGGCCGCGGGCGCTGGGTTGCCGTTTCAGCTCCCGCCTCAGATTCAGCAGTACTGGACCGCGGCCCAGAGCCTCGTGCCGCCAGGTTGGTTGCCGCCGGGCATTGGGGGTGCCGCTGCGCCGCCCGCGGCTGACGCGAACGTGGCTCGCTTTCACGATTTTCGGATTTTGGGGTGGGTGCCGCTCCAAGACAAAAAGCAACACGATGAGCTGCTCGACATCTTCGGCAACTCGAGCAACTTCAACACTCCCAAGGAGACGTGCATGTACGCCGACTTCGGCGTGTCGATCGCGCAGGCGCAAGGCCAGCCGCCCGTCGACATTCTGGTGTCGCCTCCGTGTGGACAGGTCAAAAGTTTCGGTTTTGCTTGGCCGTACGGCAACAACAATGGCCTGTCGTCCGACTCCGACAAGCGCATCCTCGACGTCATGAAGAAGGCGTTCGGCGGCGGGTGAACGAAACCGAGAGACCGTCGCCGTGACAGAACGACCTCTCGTCTCTTATGAGCCCAACCCTGCTCTAGGCTGGATTTACGAGCGTTTCTTCAAGCACATCGAAGTCGACGAGGCGTGGGTCAGTCATGTGCGGGAGGCGGAGTCTCGAGGCACGGTGGTCTACGTGCTGCGCAACTTGTCGTTCATCGATTTTTTTGCGCTCGATTTTTTGACGAAGCGTCATGGCTTGCCACAGGTGCGGTTCGCCAACGACATGGGCATGGGCGTGCTCGAACCGATGGGCCGCGGCTGGTTGCACGCGCTCTTTCGTCGCGACACCGACTCGGACGCAGAAGATCTCGCGCGCACGCTGGACGCGCACGCGTCAGCAGCGTTGTTCTTGAAACGACCGCCGACACTCACCGAGCCGTCTACCCGCGGTCGCATCGAAGGTGATCGCTTTTTGTCGACGCTGCTTGCGGCGCAGCGCAAGAGCGAGCGGCCCATCTTGATGGTTCCGCAAGTGTTCGTATGGAGCAAACATGGAGACGCGGCGAAGCACACGCCAATCGACGCAGTGTTTGGTCCACGCGAATGGCCAGGGAAAATGCGCACGATCGCGCAATTTTTGGCCAACTATCGTCATGTGACTTTGCGCTCCGGCGAACCGCTCGACGTGCGCGCCTTTCTCGAACAAGAAGGCGACGGCACGCCTGCAAGCGCGACCGACGAAGTGCTCGTGCGTCGCATCACTTACACACTCTTGCGTCGCCTCGAACGCGAGCGTCATGCCGTGGTCGGTCCCACGCGCAAGCCAGTCGACCGCATGCGCGAAGAGGTCGTGCGCAGTCCGCGTCTGCAAAAAATCATCGGTGACATGGCTGGCGAAGGCGAGGCCGAGCGGCGCGTTCTCAACCGCAAGGCCTATTCGATTCTCGGCGAACTCGAAGCCACCTTGGACATGAACACCATCGCGATGATCGACAAGGTCGTCGACCAAACGATTGGACGAATGTATTCGAGCATCGAGGTCGACCAAGAAGGTCTCGAGCGCGCGCGACGCGCCACCAAAGACGGTTCGCTCGTCCTGTTGCCCAGCCACAAATCACATGTAGATTACATCATTTTGTCGCAGGTGCTCTACCAAGCGCACATGCAAATGCCGTTGATCGCGGCTGGCGACAACCTCAACTTTTTTCCTGTCGGGCCGCTGCTTCGCAAAGCGGGCGCGTTCTTCATTCGCCGCAGTTTCAAGGGCGATCGTCTCTATGGCGCTGTGGTCGACGCATACATGCGGCGGCTCCTCAAAGACGGCTGGACGCTCGAATTTTTTCTCGAGGGCGGGCGCTCGCGCACGGGCAAACTCCTGCCGCCAAAAGTTGGACTGTTGTCGATCATCGTCGACGCTGCGCTCGGCGCGACGGGTCAGACGACTCAGTTCGTTCCGGTCTCGATCGGTTACGAGCGGCTCGTCGAGGAGCAGTCGTATGTGAACGAACTCTCGGGTGGAGAGAAACCAAAAGAGGACGTACAGAGTCTGCTCGGCAGCGCGGACTTGCTCGTCAGTCGCTATGGCAGGCTCTCTGTGCAATTCGGCGAAATCCTCACACTCGAGGGTGTCCTTCGCGAGATCGATCCGAGCGCCACCAAAGAGTCATTGCTCAAACTGACACCCGCGAGGCGACGAGCCGTGGTGACGCGACTGGCCTACCGCGTGATGAACGAGATCAATCGCGTGACCGCAGTCACACCTGGCTCCGTCGTCGCGAGTGCCCTGCTCGCACATGGCAAACGCGGCGTCTCGCATGACGAACTGATCGAACTATGCGAACGCATCGCCCGCACCCTGCATGCATTCGGCGCGCGTTTCTCCCCCTCCCTCGCTCACCCCAAAGAACCCGGTCGCATCCGACTCGAAGCCATCCACGAAGCGCTCGACATGTTTCTCAAGGCCGGCAACGCGATCGCCAGGTTGCCTGGAAGCACTGGAAAAAAGGACTCGTTGCGATCACCGCGCTCGGACGCAATCTATGTCGTGCCCGACGACGCTCGCATGTCGCTCGATCTGGCGAAGAACATCGTCGTTCACTTCTTCGTGTCGCGCGCGATGGTGGCCACCGCACTGCTCGCTCATACGGCGCCCACGGCTGCACTGGCGACACTCAAGGAGCGCGTGCTCGTTCTCTCGCGACTCTTCAAATACGAGTTTCAGTTTCGAGCAGACGCGACATTCGATCAGATCTTCGAAGAGACGCTTTCATCGATGGTCAAAGACGACGAGCTCGTCCGCGAACGCGATCTCGTGACGGTGAACGGGGCAAGCGGGCATGCGCAGGTGTTTCTGTACATGCAAATGGTCAAGGCGTTCGTCGAGAGCTATCGCGTGGCCGCCCGGAGTTTGACGTTGCTCGTGAAGGGGCCGATGACGATCAAAGACCTCACCAAAAAAGCGATCGCCATCGGGGAGCGAATGTTCCTCGCTGGAGAGATCGAGAGACGTGAATCGGTCAGTCGTCCCGTGCTCGAGAACGCGATCTCGTCCTTCATCGACTTGCAATACGTCAACCGAAACGACGGAAAAGTCAGCCTCCCAGAGAGTTTTGCCAACGCAGAGGCAGTGGGCACGATCGAGTCGCGGATCGCAGCATTTCTCAAGCGCGAGTGAGTCGTGACGCCGCCGCACACCGTCACTTCAGACCTCATCGAAATCGTCGCCATGACTATTTCGTGGGCTCTCACGACCGCGGCATCGTTCGTGTTGATCATTCGCGACGAGCGACACATGCGACCGGAGACTCTCGCGAAAGCGTGGACGCCAGTGAGTCGCGACTGCGCGCTCATCGCGTTCGGCCAGTTCGCCGTGTTCGTTCACTACATGCGCACGCGCTGGAACGTTCGCGGTCTGTTGCTCGGGCTTGGCGCGGTCGTGCTCGTCACTCTTCCGAGCCTGATTTTCGAACTGGCGTTCGATCTGATTTTTCCCACGGGGTGACTTTCCAGATCTGCGCTCGCAGCGATCGTGAGCGCGAATGCTATCCGTGACGCCCGCAGTGCAATAGATTCGCATCGCGCAAGTGACCTCCACCACCCGCTCGCCATTTTTCACGCTCGCCGACAATGTTGGTTCGAGCTTTTTCGACATCGCGCAGACCGTCGGTGGGATGGGCGTGCTCTTGGGGCGCATCGTCGTGCGAATGTTTCCGCCGCGCATCGATTATCCCGAACTACGACGAAACCTCTATAAAATGAGCGTCAAATCGCTCCCCATCGTGGTCGTCACCGCGCTCTTCACGGGCGCCATCATGGTGATTCAAGCCGCGCCCATCGTGAAGCGACTTGGTGCCGAAGGCCTCGTCGGTTGGGCTGCAGGATTTGGAACGCTCCGCGAGATTGCCCCTCTGCTCACTGCGTTGATGATCTCCGGACGCGTCGGCGCCAACAACACAGCCGAACTCGGGACGATGGTGGTCACCGAGCAGATCGATGCTCTGCGCGCGCTCGCGATCGATCCCATCGGGTTTTTGATCTTGCCGCGTTTCATTGCCATCACGGTCACTCTCTTCATGATGACGCTCTACGCAGACGCGCTCGCGCTCCTCGGCGCTGCCTACTCGAGCAAAGCGCTCATCGGCGTCGAGCCCACTGCGTTCTTGCACGGACTCACCGGGGGATTGCTCGGCTTCGGTGACGTGGCCAATGGGCTCATCAAGAGTGTCGTCTTCGGTCTGGTGATCGCGTTGTCGAGCTGCCACTTCGGACTCTCCACCACGGGAGGCGCTCCCGGCGTGGGCAGGAGCGTGAATGCCACGGTCGTCGCGAGCGCCGCTGGCATCTTCGTGCTCGACTACTTCGTGAGCTTCATCCT
>JAYVXK010000345.1:0-6910 GCA_043785265.1 Myxococcales bacterium
CGACAGCATTTCGGAAGATGTGCTCAAGCAGTTGTTCGAGGCGACGGGAGGGGTGGTCGTTCAGGTCAGCCTACCCAAGGACCGCGCAACAGGAAGACCCCGAGGCTTCGGGTTCGTGACCATGGGCACGCCTGCAGAGGCGCAAATTGCACGCGATTCACTCGATGGATCGATGCAAGCTGGACGATCGATTTCGGTACGTCCATTTCAAGCGGAGCCGCCGCGTCGCGATGGCGTTGGCGCTGTTGGTAGCGGTCCGCCAGGTAGCGGCCCTCGCCCCGATCGACCGCGTCCTATGGGCGGACCGAGCGCAGCGCCGCCTGACGCGACTCTCTACGTCGGCAATCTGCCGTACGACTGCTCGACTCAAGAAGTCGAGACACTCATCAACACTGCGACCTCCACCGAGGGCCAGGTGGTGCGAGTGCATCTGCCGATGGATCCTGATGGTCGCAAGCGCGGCTTCGGATTCGTCACGATGTCGAGCGCAGACACCGCAAAAGCCGCCATGGAAGCGCTCAAGACTGGCGATCTTCGCGGACGCAGACTCGTCGTCAATCTCGCGCAACCCAAAGGCGATCGTCCTCCACGGACTGGCGGCGGCTACGCTGGCGGCGGTGGTGGCTACGCTGGCGGTGGCGGCGGTGGTGGTGGCTTCGCGGGTGGTGGTGGTGGCTTCGCGCCTCCGCCGTCTCCTGGTCGCAAAACATTCGACAGCGATCGTCGACGCGGAGCAGGCAAACCCGGCGGCCCCACTGAAGACGGCGGCGGACCGCGAAAGACTCGTCGACAAGAGCGCGAAGAGTCCAAAGGCACGCGCGACGACGACTGGGAAGACGAGTGATCACATCCGCGCGATCGCCCTGATTTTAGCGGCTTTCGCGTGCTCGTGTGCAGGCGCGTCGGCGAGGCCCAACCTCGCGGACAAGTCTCCGCTCGTGCTGCAAGCGCATGCTCTCGATTGGCTCGGGCCACCCACTGGGGTGCGACCCTTCGTGGTCGTCCATGGTGATCTCGGCGTGTTGCTCGAAGACGACCCGGCGTCGTTTCGAGTGTTCTTCATCGCCAACGGCGTGCGCACCGAAACACTCTCGAAGCTTTCTGCGGGTGCTGATGCACCTGCTCCGCCGCACTTCTCCATCCTCCCCGATGCGGAAGTGGAGAAGCGATGGCGCGCACAAGAAGCGCCGACGTCTTCTCAAGACATCGTTGGCACTCTCTTGGTCGCGCAACAGCTCCAAGCGCGCGGGCAAAACGCATCTTCCGACGCGCTGCTGCGCATGATCGCGCCCGATACCGCGACGCTCACCGCGCGATCGCACGAGGCGATCGCAAACGTGCTGATGAGCGACGCATTCCGCGCTTATGCGCGCGGCGCGGCAGAATCGGACCTCATCAAGGCGCTCACCACGGCAGCGAGCTACCGAGACACCAAAATATCGGTCCTCGCAGACGGAGCACTCACCGCTGCGCGCAGTGTGGATCCTGCGCCAAAATCGGTTCACGACACATCGGCGCTCGACGTCCTTCTTCGCAAGCGCGTTGCTGACCTGCATCAGCAAACATGCAGTGCGTGGTCGATGGACGATCAATGGCCGGGCAACGATCCCATTGGTCGCATCCGATCGCTTGGCTACACGGCCATCGCTGCACTCTACGAAGCGCAGTCAGACGCGCACCTCTCGAGGTGCTTGGTGGAGGGAGATCCCGCCAGCCTCGTCACCGTCGGAACACTCGCGCGCGAGACCGTGCAGCGGATCACGCACGGTGGAGAGACATTCGATCAGAGTGATGTCGAGTGTGGGCATGAGGGCTTCGACAAGGAGGCGACCGATCTCGTCGACGCCGCACTCTCGGCGCACGACGTGGCGCAAGCGATCGCGATCACGCGTGGAGCGCTGGGTTGGCTACGCGTGAAAATGGTCGAACGACTCGGCAACGCGGGCGGCGCGGATGTCCTCCAATTTTTGCGCGAAGAGGCTAGAACCAGCCCTGTTGTGCTTGCTCGCGTCGAAGCGGCGCGCACCATCGCGGGCAAAGGCGATGCATGGGTGCCTGGGATGATCACCGCGGTGGAGGACGCGCTCGAGAGCGAAGACGCCAGCCATCATCGATGCGATGAGTGGCATGTGGTCACTGGCGGCCTTCGTGAGCTTCTCGTGGTCGCACCCCATGACACGCTGCGTGCGTTCTTGGAGCGACAACGAACCAAAGGTCCGTTCGGACCACACGCGCTCGTGCAGCTCGCCGCCGCCCTGACGGTTTACATGCCTGCGAGTGCGTCCGATGCGAAGGCTCGCGACGCGCTCTTGATGAGCATGTTGGACGATCTTCATCCTTCTGTGGGAACGTCGATGACCTTCCAAGGGCAGACATGCGCAGACCCGACGCCGTCAGACCTAGCGGCGATCGCCCTAGGAAAAAGGCTCGGCGTGGGTTACTCGTGTGCTGGGGCGCCAGACGCGAAGCGCGCCGCCGTCGATCAGATCGTCGCCAAGATGAGGAAGCCATGATCGTAATGGGCGTCGACGAAAATGGTTTGGGCCCGCGACTCGGGCCGCTGATCGTCACCGCGATCACCGCAGAAGCCACGAGCGACGCAGGCATGCGCATCGCGACCAAACCTGCGCGCGGTGGTGCGGCTTGCCGACTCGGCGATTCGAAGAAGCTCGTTTCTTATGCCGACTCGGCGCTCGGTGAAGCATGGGCGCGTGCACTCGTTCCCGATGCGACGTCCCCCGAAGGACTGCTCGACTCGCTTTTTCTCGATGCGAAAGAAGTACTCCAGCGACCGTGCCCGCGCGATCACATGGCGCAGTGTTGGCGCGGCGGTGAAGCCTTCGCGTCGTCAAACGATCTCGTCGCGCTCGTGACGAAAGACGCGGCGAGGCTACAAAAAAGGGGTCTCCGCTTGTTGCGCGCAGAGGTCGCGTTCGTGTGCACGCGTTCACTCAACGACGCGGCGGCGCGTGGCATGTCGCGGTTCGTCGTCGATTTGCACACGATGGAACGCCTCGTGTTGGCTTCGCGCAAACGCGTAGGCAGCGATCTACTCGCCATCTGCGGCAAGGTCGGCGGCTTCGATCGCTACGGCTCGCAGTTCGGACCGCTCTCTGGGTATTTGCACACGGTGCTCGTCGAGGGTCGCGCGCGCAGTGAGTATCGCCTGCCGGGTGTCGGTACGGTCGCGTTCGTGCGAGACGCAGATGCATCGAGTTTGCTCGTCGGACTGGCTTCGCTGATTGGCAAGTGGGCGCGCGATCTGTTGACGTCACGAGTGATTCGTCACTACCGCGACGAAGACGAATCGCTGCCAAACGCGAGCGGTTATCACGATCCCATCACGACACGGTTCATCGAAGGGACGGCGCTCGTCCGCAAGAAACGCGGCCTGCCAGACGATTGCTTCGAACGCGTGAAGGTCGGCGATGCGACGGCGCCCACATCAGAACGAAGCGAGCGCGACTGGCTATCCGCCGAGCGCTGATTCACTTCAAGAGCGCGCGCATCTTGGCGACCTTGTCGTCTTTGGACGATTTCTTGTCCGTCCACTCTTCGTCACTCACGCCAAATAGTGTCGCGCCTTTTCGAGCGAACACGGTCTCCACTTTTTGACTCTCCGGCTTCTGCTGCAAGACGACCTGCACGGCGTCGTCGCCAAGATTACTGATGGGCAGCGCGCCTGGTTTCTTCGACAATGTTTTGATGGCGTCTTTCGCTTGGTCGGCATCGGCTTTGACGATGACCATGCTGCGCCAGCGCGCATCACCACTCTTGTAGAAACCAACTGCGCCCGGGCCCAACCCGGGCACTCCGAGCGCATCTTTTGTATAATACAACAATCCCAGGGGGAGCCTATTTTCAGCCGGAAGCGCCCTCGCTGCGGCAGGGGCGGCGGGCTTGTCGGGGAGCTTGGTCGTGATCTCTTTTGCCAACGCTCCCAGGGCCGCCGCGCTCGACTTCGTGAGCTGCTCCGGAGTCTCGGCATCATTGGTGTAGGTCAGTTCGACGAAGTAAGGACCGCGCCACAGGTACGCTTTGCCTGTGCCCATCGCGCCAACAGGCAGGTCGCTCGTTATCGTGCCGACCGCGAGCGGCTTCATCATCATGGGGTCTGCGGGATCGACATCGCCGACGAGTCGCGTGGTGAACAATCCGTATGCCGCGTCTTCTGGAAATTGCGAGACGAGCACTTCGACTGATCCGCCGCCCTTGCCTTGCGCATAGTGAAAGATCGCTGCGCGTGTGACTCCGGCTTTGCGATACTCCTCACACCCGCCATCGAGCGCGGTCTCGCACAAATCCTTGATCGTGAGTTTGCCCTTCTCGCCGTAGGTCTTGAGATCGAAGGCAGCATCGATGCAATACTCGCCCACGACTCGCGGAAACAGCGGCGCGAGTGTGGCGTCAGCGAGAGTTGCGCCACCTTGCGCGCAGAGGTCCGTGGCGACGGTTGACGCGGAAGACGTCGGCGGAGGTGGTGTGCCGTGCGGTTTGGGATCGTCCTTGCAAGACGACACAAGAAGGGCTGCAGAAAGCACAAGCAACGGGCGACGCATGGGGCGGCAATACTGCGCGATCGACCAAGACGCTACCTCTCTAGTGTAGCCCCGCGCCATGCAACGATTTCATAGCGGCGCAACCGTTTCCTGATCATGGGTTTAGCAAAGGCGGAGAACACTCGAAGACTACGCTGATTTGTCTGCATTTCTGGTGTGCCTGTGGCGGTACGAGCCTTGCTCAGTCCCTTTCGATGGCACGGCGCTCTTCTTTTTCGGTCCCAGTGTATGGACCAGTATGCGCACCGGCACGGTCGCGTCGACGTGCTGGCCAAGCGGGCTTCACGCTGATCGAGTTGGCGGTGGTCGTCATCATCATCGGCATCCTCGCGGTGCTCGCGATTCCGTCGCTCGGAAAAGAGAAGCAAGACCGATACGCCTACAACGACTCGGGTGCGATCCTCGAGCTCGTGCGCAACGCTCGCACGCACGCAGTCGGACGTGGTGCGGCCACGATGATCACGTTCGACACTGCGACCAATGTGCGGGGCAACTACCGCATGTACGAAGCAGTGGATGCCAACGCCAACGCCGCGGGAAGCGCGCGCACGCCA
The DNA here is from genome assembly GCA_043785265.1 of Myxococcales bacterium. GTDB lineage: Bacteria > Myxococcota_A > Polyangia > Polyangiales > Polyangiaceae > JANYHY01. The sequence goes on from JAYVXK010000345.1 coordinate 5,114, forward strand.
CGATCGACGTGCAGCAATCCGACAGCGAGCTCTTGGGTCGACGGCGACGTTCGGAATCTCCTCATCGACGGCGTCGATCTCAACGGCAATCTCGAGGCCGATTACAACATCTATTCGCAGGTCACAGTGTTTGGCGCCAAGGGTGTTTCGTCCGTCGAGACGTTCGTCGCGATTTGTTTCACGCCAACAGGGCGCGCTTATTTCTACAAGGGCGGCACGACACCGACGTTCTCCCCTTCGACACCTTTCGTTGGCACCATTCAGGTCGACGTGGCGCGGCTGTTGGTTGGCCAAACGAGCATCACTTCAGGCAACCTCGAAGGGATCATGCGCTCGGTGGTGGTTCCTTCATCGGGCAACGCGCGTGTGATCTCTGTTCCACCGGCTGGCCTTGCGGAGAAGACCTGATGACGCGGCGAAGCGCTCGTTTTGGCTACACGGCGATCGAAGTGATGATGTCGCTGACGATCCTCGCGGTGGGCACATCTGGGGTGATTGCGATGCAGAAGGCTGCCATTGCGGGCAACCAAGATGCGCGCAACATGGACGAAGCCAACGCCATCGCGCGTCAGTGGATGGACCGCGTCAAGCGCGACACCACTTTGTGGACACCGTCCGACACGGGACCGACGACCAATCTCCCCGCCGCAACACTCCTCAACGAGAACACAAAGGGCGTTTGGTTTTTGCCTCAGTCCCGGCTCACCTCCGCCGCTTCGCAGAACGACGTCGAGAGTGCTGGGTTCGATCCTCTCGCGCGGGACCTGCCCGGAACGGCTGCGCAGACCGAAGGTGTGACGATGGGCACCACCGGACTCAAGTACTGCACCAACCTCCGCGTCACACCGTTGTCGAGCGACTCTTCGCTCATGCGAGTGGAGGTGCGCGTGTTCTGGCCGATTCAGCTGATCGTTTCGCAGGACAACAACTATTGCAATCAAGCACCCCCACCAGGACTCGATACGCAAACGGATGTCTATCACTTCGTTTATCTGGTCAGCGCCGCGCGCATGAACGTGCAGCCATGATGCGCAACGTCACAAAACGCCTTGTTTCAGCCGGATTGCGCACGCGTGGCGGATTTACGCTCGTGGAGTTGATGGTGTCGCTGACGTGCGGACTCATCATTGCGCTCGCTGTAGTTGCGCTCTCCAAAGAGGCGACCAACGCGTTCCACGAGGAGACACGAACAGCGACTGCGGAGATGCAGCTTCGCACGGCCATGGAACGACTGCGCAATGATCTGTTGCGGGCTGGATACCAGAGCACTGCCAACATCCAAGCAGATCCGTTCATCGCCAAGCCGCCGAGTCAGGGTGGCAATCTGCCCGACAACACGAGCTTTGCAGGTCTCGGTCAACTCGCTGGCCTTCGACTCTATCCAAGCGGATCGCTCGGGGCCACCACGGCCCTCTCGTCGCTCAACGAGAACAGCAAACTGACACCCGACGCGCTGCGAATCGGTGGCAACTTCACTTCCACCGAGGCCTACCCAGTGCGGCAGCTCGATCCTGGAACAGGCGCGTGCAACGGGCAGCGTCTGTGGCTGAACATGGATACGCCATCGATGTGGCGCGTGCGCAACACGCCTGATCCCGATGCGACGATGCGCGGCATGTTTCAGCCTGTTGCGAACGAACAATTCTTGGTGCGCGTCGAAGACGACACGGGTCACTTTCAATACGTGCCGACGTGCCCAGGCGTCGCGACGGCAGGGTATTCACCCAACGGCGGCTCGCCGACGGGATGGGTCGACGTGGTCAATCAAGGTCAGTTCAAGATCCTGACGGCGCTCGA
>JAYVXK010000346.1:0-2051 GCA_043785265.1 Myxococcales bacterium
TTTCTGATTCCCTACAACGAGAAGCTCTACGCGACCGATCTCACGTTGCTCGACAAAGACGCGATGGGCCGGTTTTTTCCGCATGCGGACCTCACCGACATCATCCGCAACATGCGGACGCCAGACAACGCGACCTACAACGCGACCTTCACGTATCCACGTGGCGGCGCGATCGAATACGTCAAGGCGCTCGCCAGCGAAGTCAAAACCGATCGCATCGCTCTTGGCGAGACACTGTTGAAAGTCGATCTCCGCGACCGAGTCGCTACGACCAACAAGCGTGAGATTCGCTTCGAGCGCCTCGTCTCCTCGGTGCCTTTCGACAAACTCGCTGCGCTGAGCGGGCTCGCACACGACGCGAGCGTTTTCTCGTGGAACAAGGTGCTCGTCTTCAATTTGGGCTTCGACAAGAAGGGCCCCAAAAACGTGCACTGGATGTACTACCCCGATCGCGCGGTCTCGTTTTATCGCGTCGGATTTTACGACAACATCATGGACGCCGACCGGCTGAGTCTTTACGTGGAGCTTGGGTTTCCCAAAGACGCGCCCATTGATGTGACCGCCATGCGTGCGCGCGTTCTCGAGGATTTACGCACCGAGGGCGTGATCACCGATCACGCTCTGGTCTCTTCGCACTCCGTCGTCATGAACCCCGCATATGTGCACATTACACGTAAGTCGCTCGCTGAACATGCGCGACTCACGCGTGTGATGAACGCTCATGGCGTCTATCCAATCGGTCGCTACGGCGGCTGGACCTATTGCTCGATCGAAGACAACATCGTCGAGGCGCGCGCTCTCGTCAGCAACTTCGAGAGTTGACTACGCCGTCTTGATGGCGTCGATCGCTTGGCGCAATCCTGCGGGGGTTGCCCGGAGTGCGATGTAGAGGTGGTCGCGATCGGTCTCGATGGCTCGGATGCCGACGAGCGGCGCGATGATGTTGAGGATGCGTCGAAGTCGCGCGTTGTTGCCGATTTGAGGCACCTTCATCAAGTCGAGCACGATGCGGTCGTCGTAGGCCTCGACGATCGCAGCTGGGCGCTTGGGGATGAACTTGGCGAGATTGCCGGGCTTCGACAGGTCGAGCGCGCCGCTCTTGATGAGCGTGGCAACCGGCGTCTCACTCTCGTCGAGCACTTTGAGTTTGACGTCATTGATGCGGACACCGATGCGAATGCTCTCGCTCGTGATTTCGATCTCGTCGATCTTGATCGAGGCATGCGCGCGCAACATGGTGCCCATCGCGTCGACGGTCGCGCCGAGTCGCAACGCAGGCGGCACTGCACCAACCTCGATGTCTTTGGGGGCCTTCTTGCCCTTGACCTGGCCCGCCAGCCAGGCGAGCGCGGCAACCGGAATGCCGAATCGCAGGCGCCCCGCGTTGATGGCAGTCCGAAAAATCTCGTCGGGGTTTTTTCGAACATAGCCGGCAGCGGCAGACAGCAAATCGCGAACCATAGTCGAACAGGCTACATTATTTTTCGATTGATCACGTCAGTTGACGCGCATTGATCGACATCGTCGCCGATTTCGACCTCATGGGTAGATGACGAGATCGTCGCGGCCATCACTTCACGATGCCGTCCCACGCGTCCGCAATTTCCTGCGCCGTCCAAATGCCGTCGCCCTCTTCTTTGAAGCGACCGCTTGTCTCGACGACTTTGAACGCGTACATGCGCGCCCCCGCGACTGCGAGCACGTAGCCTGTTCTGTCGCCGCAGAGATCGCTCGCCAAGAACAACGCAGCGGGCGCGATGTGATCGGGCGTGAGCGAGCTGACACCGTGGAACATGGGCAGGTCCTCGGTCATCCGCGTCTTGGCGATCGGCGCGAGCGCATTGACCGTGATGCGATGCTTTTGCAATTCGATGCTCATGGTGCGAGTGAGACCGTAAATGCCGGCTTTTGCAGCTGCGTAGTTCGCCTGACCAAAGTTGCCGAGCATGCCGGACACGCTCGTGGTGCACACGATGCGACCTCCCTCGCCTTGCGACGTGAGCTGTTTCGCCATCGCTTGACTCGTCAAGAATGTGCCTTTGAGGTGAACG
>JAYVXK010000347.1:0-6904 GCA_043785265.1 Myxococcales bacterium
GCGAGTTCGAGGCCCGGGTCGGCGCCTGTCTCGAACGACACGACGACATCACCGGGCGCAAACGCATCCATCGCGTCGCCGATCGCGTGCGAATTGCACGGGATGCTCGGCAATGGCGCAGCCTGTTTGCTGCTGCATGCGCTTGCGACCAGGAGCACCAAAAGCAAAAAGGCGAGGCACGCGCGGCCAACGAACATCTCAACACTCTACCAATATGGGGTAATATTGTGGATCCCTCGCGTATCAACGACTTCATCCACGGAGTCTCTTATGAATCGATCGTTTTGGCAGATCAGCATCGCCGCTTCTTTTGTGCTGGCAGTAGCAGGCGCAAGCTGCGCGAAGGCGAGCGAAGTTCCGATCGAGGACTTCCCCGATGCGGGGTCCGCATTCGACGCGAGCAAGTGTCCGGACGCAGACCTCGGTGGCGATCCCAACAACTGCGGCGGGTGCGGACACAAGTGCGCGAGCGGCCAGGTGTGCTCCGCGGGCGCGTGCAAAAACGAGTGCGACACGCCGACCGTGAAGTGCCCTAAAGCGCAAGCCTGCGTCGATCTGACCAAAGACACCGCCCACTGCGGCACTTGCACGACTGCCTGCACGCCAGCAGATGCCGGGGGACTCGATCCTGGCAACGGCAATCCTCTTCCCGACAGTGGTGTCGTCACTCTCGAAGCAGGCACGCCGTGGGATCTCGGCGAGCCAAGCTGCTCGGCGTCCAAGTGCGGAGTGCAGTGCACTGGCGGAAAACTCGCCTGCTCTGGCATCTGTTTTGACCCACAGCAGAGTCACGATCACTGCGGCGATTGCAACACCGCATGTCCCGTGGACCAAGCATGCACGACGGGTCACTGTTGCCCACCGGGTCAAGGCTGGTGCAACAGCGCGTGCGTCGACACTCAGAGCGACAACAACAACTGTGGGACGTGCGGCAAGGTTTGCTCAGGTGGCACACCGAACTGCTCGAACGGGCAATGCATCGCTGGCCTCTCCATCGTTGTCGAGGGTCACGCCAACGTGACCGTCAATTGCAAAGCCGGTGACTACAGCTGCCAGGCGCACGAGGTCTGCAACAAAGTCACTGGCCTGCAGTGCACGTTTCAGCAGTACGATTGCTACAGTGGCACGCAAGGCTCGTGGTTTCCGCCCGACGGCCTGAGTGGAAACTCCGCGTTCAACTTTGCGTTTACCTACGATCTCATGGGCGGTAACTACGGCAACATCTGCGCATGCACCCAATCTCAAATGACCAAGTACGGGCTCGCCCCAAATCACACTTATTGTGGGCTGGGCCATTGGGTTCGTCAGTAGTCAACGCGGGATTGTTGTCGCTCGCCGCTGCGAGCTTGATGACGATTTCGTGCGGAGCTGGGCGCACCGAACTCGGCACCCGCAGCGATGTCGACGCAGCCACTGAGCCAGATGCGCTGCGGATTAATTGCGGCCCACACACTTGCGACGGCAAAACGGAGTATTGCCATCAAGTGGGCGGCGGCCCGCCACCGGGTGTGCACGTGGAAGAGTGCAACCCGCTGCCAAGCAACTGTCACGCGTGCTTCTGTCTGCACCTCGAGGTGGCATGCACGTGCATCTCCACGGCGACGACGGGTGTGACTGTTTCATGCAGCGTTCCGTGAAGGCGCCGCACCCGCGTTCACTTTCGGCATTCGTCGTAGCCTCCTTCATGCTTGGCCTGCTTGGCTTTGGCGGTGGCTGGGTGGTGATTGCGGACATTCGTCGGAGGTTTGTCGGCGAGCTCCAGTGGATCACGGACGCGGAGTTCGTCGAACTCACTTCAGTCGCTGGAGCCATGCCCGGCACCACCGGCCCGAACTTGCTGACGCTCATCGGCCATCGTCTCGGCGGGGTGTCGTGGGCGTGTGTCGGGTTTGCCGTGTTCGTCACCCCAGGTGTGGCTTCGGTGCTGGTGCTCGCCATCTTCTACGAACGATTGCGTGCAGTGGCGACAGTGACGACGCTCTTCGACGGCATGAACGCGGCCGTGTGCGGAGTGGTCCTGGCTGTCGCGATCGGCATGCGTCAAAAAGCCACCAGCAGCCTGCTTTCTGCCCTGATCGCGATCTCTGCGTTGGTCTTGCTCGTCACCCATACTGTGAGCTTGCTCGCGGTCATCCTGGTCGCGGGTGCGTTCGGCGTCGTCGCTTCGCGCGCCAAAAAAGACAATCCCGCCTCGCCGCAGTTCGTCGCCATCGCTTCTGCGAGCGTGCCGGTCGCCGCTGCGTCTGCGCTGTCGATCTTCTGGGTCTTCTCGCGCATCGGCCTGGCCACCTTTGGCGGAGGCTACGCGATGATCCCGCAGATGGAGACCGAGTTGCTCGCCCGCGGCTGGACCGATCCACACACCTTCGCAGACGCCATCGCGCTCGGACAAATCACTCCAGGACCCGTCGCGCTCTCTGGGACGTTTCTTGGTTATCGTCTGGGGGGATTGTCAGGCGCGCTCGCCGCGACACTCGGCATGTTCCTGCCGCCGCTGATTGTCTGCATGCTCGCAGCGCGATCGCTGGCTAAATTCAAGGACAGCGCGGTCCTCCGTGGTTTTCTCGCTGGCATCGCTCCGGCGATCGTCGGTGTCATCGTGGCTGCGTCATGGTCCGTGGCTCACAGCGCGATCACAGGCGGCGTGTCCGCACTCATCGCGATCGCGTCGTGCACGATTTTGGTCGCGCGCCCCAAGACGTATCCTGTCGCCGTGCTCTTTGGCGGGGCACTCGTGCAGCTCGGGTGGACCCACTTCGCGTGACGCTACTCTCGGGCTCACTTGTCGCGTAGCCTCGGCCGCCGTGGTCGTCCTCTACATCGCTGCACTCGTCTTGTCCGCTGGCGTCGTCGCGCTCCAGGTCCTGTCGGGTCATGGAGATTCAGGCGGTCACGACGCGCATGGTGCTGATCACGATGGCGGCATCGCGTCGTTCGTCGCGAGTGTTCGCTTCTGGTCATTTTTGCTTCTCGCGTTTGGACTCGTGGGCACGTTGCTCAGTGTGTTTCAACTCGCCGGTCCCATCCTCACGTTCGCGCTCGCGCTCGGATCTGGCTTCGGATCAGGTATATTTGCAGTCACTGTCATCCGTCGACTGTTGACGCGTGGCGCCTCGAGCAATGTCAAACGTGGCGACGTCATCGGACGGATGGGTCGCGTGATCGTGCCAGTCGCGACGCCAGGGCGCGGCAAGGTGCGCATCGAGGTCAAAGGCTCGGTCGTCGACTATGTCGCGCGCTCGGGCGAGGCGCTCAACGAAGGCGACTCGGTGATCGTCGAAGAGTACGAAGACTCCGAGATCGTCGTCAGCCGAGCCCCCAAAGAGCTCAAAAGCGAGAACTGATCGCGTCTGGCTCAGCGGGTGTATCTTCGCCCGCATGACTCACCTCGCGCCCACGGACGACCTCGGCATCGACCTCGGTATCGACCCCGCTGATCTCACTCTCGGTGTTGGCATTGCAGTCGCCATCATCTTGAGTCTGTTCATCTTGACCTTCGTCATCTCGCGCTTTCTCTACATCTGCACGCCCGATGAGATTTTGATTTTCTCGGGTCGCAAGCACAAGCTCGCAGATGGAACGGAGGCTGGTTTCAAGGTCCTTCATGGCGGTCGGGGCGTGCGCATCCCGCTGCTCGAGACTGTGTCTCGCATGGATGTGCGTCTCTTCGGCGTAGAGGTCTCTGTCGCGAACGCGTTCTCCAAAGGCGGCATTCCTCTCGCCGTTCATGCGATCGCCAACGTGAAAATCTCCACCGATCCGAAGCACGTGCGGCAAGCGGTCGAGCGGTTTCTTGGCGTCAATCCAAACCAGATTCAGGTCGTCGCGCGGCAAACACTCGAAGGCGTGCTGCGCGAAGTGCTCAGTCAGCTCACCCCCGAAGAGGTGAACGAGGATCGTCTGAAGTTCGCCGAGACCCTCGTCAAGAACGCCAAAGACGACTTCGACAAACTCGGCCTCGAGCTCGACGTGCTCAAAGTGCAACACGTCGCCGATGATCAAAAGTACCTCGTCAACCTCGGGCGCGCGCAGATCGCGACCATGCTGCGCGACGCGCAAAACGCTGAAAATCAGGCAGAACAAGCGGTCAACGAAGCCAAAGCATTGGCTCGTTCGCGAGCGGAGTCGGCGCAGCAACAAGCCGAGTCACTGGTCTTGCAGAAGAAGAACAACTTCCGCGCAGAGATGGCCAAGCTCGAAGCAGAAGCCAAAGGCATCGAGAACGAAGCAGCCGTGGCCGCAGAGACCGCGCGTGCAAAAGCAGAACAAGAGTTGCAGCGTCTGCGCGCAGAACTGGCCAAGCTCACGTTGCAAGTCGAGACCGTGTTGCCGGCAGAAGCAGCTGCACTGGCCAGCGCAGCGCGCGCGCGAGGTGCGGCAGCGCCCACAGTCGAGAATGGTCGTGCAACCGCCGAAGCCCTCGGCATCGTCGCCAGCGAGTGGGCCGCCGCCGGATCGGCAGGACGCGAAGTGTATGTCTTGCAGCAACTCGACTCGATCGTGGCCGCCGCGGTCGAGCGCGTCAGACTCGTCGACGTCTCTGCGCTCGAGGTCGTCGATGGTGGTGACGCAGAGAGCATGAGTGCAGTCGCCGGCTCGTTTCCGCACATGGTGGCGCGCGTGCTTCAAGAGACGAGCGCGACACTCGGTATCGACGTGCTCAGTCTCATCTCGTCAGACGGCAAGAAAGCGGGGCACTGATGGGTATCGTTCTTGTTCTGATCATCACCGCAGTCGTCGTCTTTTTCGTCCTCACGCTCATCGTTCGCAACTTGCTCTACGTGAGCACGCCGAACGAAGCGCTCGTGTTCTCTGGCCGCAAAGCCGAAGGTGCGGGGGACTACGGTTACCGCGTGGTTCGCGGCGGACGGAGTTTGCGCGTGCCGCTTTTGGAGCGTGTAAATCGGCTCGATTTGACGATGTTCACGATCGACGTCGAGGTGCGCAATGCGTACTCGCGCGGTGGCATTCCGCTCAATGTCGTCGGTGTCGCGAACGTGAAAGTCGCTGGCGAAGAACCGCTCCTCAACAACGCCATCGAGCGCTTTTTGGACCGCCCGCAACCCGAAGTGATGCGCATCGCGAAAGAGACCCTCGAAGGAAACCTCCGCGGGGTACTCGCGCAGCTCACACCCGAGCAAGTCAACGAAGACAAGACACGCTTCGCTCAGTCGCTCATCGAAGAGGCCGAGCACGACATGCATCGCATGGGTCTCGCGCTCGAGACGTTGAAGATTCAGAACGTCGCCGATGACGTCGGCTACTTGACGTCCATCGGACGCATCCGCGGATCGACTGTGCGGCAGGCAGCAGCCATCGCCGAAGCCAACGCGCAAGCCGACGCCGCGGTGCAGAAGGCCTCGAACGCGATGAGCTCAGAGGTCGCGCGCATCGACGCGGACTTGGAGATCGCGCGGCAGCAATACAAGAAGCGAATCGCCGACGCGACCTCGAAGCGTGTCGCCATGATCGCCGAAGCAGAAGGCGAAGTGCAGGCCCAGGTCGCTCAAGTGAAAGCCGAGATCGAACGGCAAGGCGCGCGCGCGTTGCAAGTGCAGCGGCAACTCGACGCCGAAGTCGTGCAGCCAGCAGAAGCCGATCGAAAAGCCGCAGAAGAAAACGCACGTGGTGCAGCGGCGACGATCGTCGAGCAGGGCAAAGCGCAAGCAACCGCGCTCAAGGCACTCGTCGAGCAGTACAAGAAGGCAGGAAACGCCGCGCGTGAAGTCCTCGTGCTGCAAAAGTTGTTGCCTCTCGTGGGAGCCATCAGCGGAGGGGGCAAACAGGTCATCATCCGCAAGCTCACAGTTTTGCCGGCGGACCATGGCGGAGAGGTGAGCTTCGCGCGGAAGGCGATTTCTACGGCCGAGCAACTTCGCGCGGCCACAGGCATCGATGTTGGCGCGATCACCAAGCGTTTTGGTGCTGCGGCGCAAAAACCAGACACCTGAACCGCGATCCGAAGCGCATGTTTGTGCGTAGAGACGCAGGTCTTTGTGCGAAACTGCGCGAGTCGCTGCTGCGTAGAGTCAGCAAACGCGCACATGGCGCATTCGAGAAGGGTAGAGAGATGACGATTCGCAGCCCTCGGGCATTGAGCGCATTGAGTGTCGTAGGCGTGGTGTTCGCGCTGTCCGCTTGCAAAAAGGACGGAGACGACGTGAAGCTCGCCGCCACCGCAAGTGCGGTCAGTGCGTCCGCACCCCCTCCTTCCGCGATGGTGGTCGCTTATTCAATCGAGAAGGACGGCAAGACGACTGTCGACATCGACGCGCCAAGCGAACACATCAAAGCGTCGACGACTGCGAGCGACGGCACCCTGCAAGTCGACCTCATGAACCTGGCCAATAGCCGCGGCGAAGTGAAAGCAGATCTCACCTCGCTCACGACCAACACATTCCCCGAGGCAGACAAGAACACGACGCAAACCGGGCATGCGCGCAACTGGCTCGACGTCGGAACACTCGTCGATGACAAGACCCGCGTGGCGAATCAATATGCGGTGTTTGCGATTCAATCGATCGACAATGTGAGCGTGCCCGATTTGTCGAAAGTTGCAGCGACGAAGGTCGGCGACGAAGACGTGCGAACGGTCACGCTCACCGCACATGGTGACTTTCTGGTGCACGGTCGCAAGGCGACGAAGGACGTGCAGTTGGAGGCGAAGTTTCACTATCCGACAGGCGCCGCCGCCACATCGCATCCAACACGCATCGACATCGCGACCAAAGCTCCGCTCACCGTGACGCTCGCTGAACACGACATCAAACCTCGCGACAACTTCGGCAAGGTCGCACAATGGACCTCCAACTTGGTCGCCAAAGTCGGCACGGTCGCGCAAGTCACCATCGATGTGCACGCCAAACCCAACTGAATTGCCGAACCACAAGGTTTGCGACACCCG
>JAYVXK010000348.1:0-6903 GCA_043785265.1 Myxococcales bacterium
AAAGTCTGCGAGTCGCGCGACGCCCGCGTCGTCGAAGAGCACGTTCGCTGGCTTGACGTCCCGGTGCAGAACACCGAGCCGGTGAGCCTCGCCGAGCGCCGAGAGAACCGCCTGCGCGATCTCGACTGCGCGAGCCGGAGCGATGGGTGACTGCATCATCTGTTCGAGCGTGCCTCCGCTCATCCATGCGAGCACCATCGCCGGACCGTCTGGCACATAGTCGCGGAGCGGCACCACGTTCGGATGGTCGAGCGTCCCGAGCACACGCACCTCTCGTTCGAATCGCGCGAGCGCGTCGCGTCCGCCGCCGCGCGACTCGAAGCTGGACATGATCTTCACGGCAACGCGCTCGTTGCGGATCGAATCGATGCACTCGATGACGCGCGCACTCGCCGTCGAAGCCACCTCACGGACCACGTCGTAACGCCCATAAATGCGGCGTTTCACGGTCGCGAGCGGATCGCCTACCTCTTCGTCGCACTGGCCACCTTGGGCAAGCAGCGATCGCTTGGCTTCGGCAGACGCGTCGTCCAATCCGAGCGTCGCAAAACCTTTCACCAAAAGCGCGAGAGCAGCTTGGTGTTCTGGCTCGGCGTCACCGATTCTTTGGAGTGCGCGCACGGCTGCTTCGGTCTTGCCATAGCGCATCAAGAGTCGTCCGAGCGCGAGTTGAAACGACGCGCGATGAGGCTCTCTTCGGATCGCAGTTTCGAGCACCTTCGACGCTTGCACGGGATCGTGTGCTTCTTCGTAGAGAGCCGCGGCTCGGACGGCGTCTCCCGCGCGCTCCCACGCGCTTGCTGCGCTTGCTTGTTCGCCGCGACCTTCATAGACACGTGCAGCCCACGCGAAGTCGCCGCGCGCGATGAGCCGCGCCGCCAGTGTGTTGGACGCGTTGCGATCCATCACTGCGCGCTCGAGAGCCGTGAAGGCCATCGCATCATCGCCAGCCGTCACCGCAAGAAGCAGCGCGCGCCCATGGTCGCCTGACGCGGCGGCTTGTGTTGCCGCTGAGAGAAAATCGCATGCACGTTCGTAGAGGTCGCAGGCAGTGCGCGGGTCTCCGCGTGTGCTGGCGAGAACGGCTGCCTCAGCGAGACGCTCCGCGCGAACGAGACGTGCGACGTCGTCGTCCACGCGTCACAAGCTCCAGTCGTCGTCGTCCTCGTCGGGAGGTGCCGCGTTGACGAGCGCAGCCGCATGCGTTTGCAGCGCCACGTCGACGTCGGTCGCGACGACCAGACTCGGGACGCCTTGTTCTCCACGCGCGAGAGCCGCGGCATCTGCTCGTAGCGCGAGATCTCCGAGCACACCTCGCTCGCGATTCTTTTTGCCAGGCGCGCTCGAATCCAGCCAAAAATAGCTGCGATCGCGGACGTCGACATGAACGAATCCACTCACTGGATACACGCCCACTCCCATGAAGCCCATGTCGCGAGCGAACTTGGCCACGTCTTCGTCGCTCACGCCCGGCACCACGAGATCAACCGCTCGACCTTTTCCGTGATTCGATCCGCCGCTCGCTCGCGCAGTTCGATAACCAGAAATGACGCGGACGCCTTGCGCTGAAAATTTTCGTTCGATGCGATAGATGGCGTCGAGCAGACGCGGGTCGACCGGATGCTCGTTGCCCGTGTGCGGATCGCGTAAGAGGTGTGCTGCGCGATCGAGATCGTGCGCAGCGAACCCGCCGTTGTCACTCAGCGCAGAGATCTCGATGTGTTCGCTCGTGTTGATCGCGTCGAGCACGAGCATCGTTCGACCATTGGCGTCGACCGGCGCGACCCGCCCTTCGATCGGCGCATGCCATGACTGCACGAACGACGCATATGCAGGACGGGCAGGCGCACGCGCTGCTGTCGTGGGATGAGCGGCTGGCTTTTGCGCGGCCGAATCAGTCGCTGCGCCAATCGCGATGGTCACAATCGCGAGATGAATCGAGCAGCGAAGCATCGTGAGCGCGGCTCTCAGCGACGAGTGACCGCAGCAACGCGCGATGTGTCGAAGCGCACAGCGCCTTCGTCGATCCCTCGAACGTGGAGCGAGTCTTGGCGAACGCGATGGATGGAGAGCGTGTTGTCATCGCCGAGGAGCGGGACGCTCGCCACGCCGTCATCCTTGAAGGCGCAACGCATCGATGGAGGCGCTTTTCCTGCGGCCAAATCGATGTAGACGAGATCGCTGCTGGGTACCCACGAGACGTCCACGCGTTGCGTACCGAGGCCAAGTACGACGCCGTTGGTCGGGTCGAGTCCATTGATGCGGAGTGCTTCGAGCGTGGGAGGTGCGTCCACCGTCAGAGAGAAGGCGTCGAAATCGGGTGAACCGCCTGCCTTGAGAGTGACCTTGTCGCCAAAGGTTGGCGCCTCGCGCGTCGTGTAGACGACACCCGAGACGAGGTCGACCACGTCAGGCACCCGTCGCGGAACGAGCGCCGCATGCGAGCCTCTGCCATCCAGCGAGAGCGAGCCCACGTTGAGCAATTCGAGCGGTCGGGAAGGAGCCGAGCCTTCGCCTGGTGCGATGGCTTTGCACGCACCGACCGCAGGCATGTCGAGGGTCGCACCGACCATCGCGCGTGCCGTGTCGTCGATGCCGCCGTGTGTTCGCAAGAAGCGCGCGAACGACTCCGTGTGGGTCGCTTCGCCAGGTCCGGAGGATTGCTCGACCACCACGACCGCAGCGACCGCAGTCGTATCCGCATCCGCCGTGTCTTGCCCGACCACATTGGCCGAGCAAGCAGCCAGCGCGGGAAACAAGAGGATCGAAAAGCCCAACCTATCCATGACGCTCAATAGCGTAGACAACTGGCGCCGCCCCCGCAACTACAGCCCACGGATTTGAGCAGTGATCCGTGAGCCAAAATGACAAAGCGCTTATATAGGAGGAGGCATGTCTCATTCGTCTGTGCTCTTCGTCGCTGCATTTCCGCCTGAATTGGCGGCGATCGCGACATCCAGTCCCTCCGCGGACACCGCAGCCGTAGGAATCGGACTCGTCGCTGCGTCGCGAGGTGCCGCCCTCGCCATCGAGCACAAGCAGCCGCGATCGGTCGTCATGGTCGGGACGTGCGGCGCCTACCCTGGATCGGGACTCTCGATCGGCGACGTCATCGTGGCCCCACGCGTGGGCTTGGTGTCGTCTGCGGCAGCACGCGGCGAGGGCGCATTGCTCTCGTCGATGTCAGGTTGGATCGAACCGGACGCCGCGATGACGCGAGCACTCCATTCGCTTGGTGCGGTGTCCGCCGTGGTTGCGACAACACTCGCCATCACGACAGACGATGGCCTCGCCCGATTGCTGCGTGAACGCCACGCATGCGATGTCGAACATCTCGAAGCGTATGCCGTCGCCCTCGCATGCGAAGCAGCGCGCATCCCCTTCGCGTGCGTACTCGGCGTAACCAACGCAGTCGGAGCGCAAGGACGCGAACAATGGAAAGAACACCGCGAGCGCGTAGAGACAAGCGTCGGCGAACTCATCCTCCGCTGGATCGCACTACCTACCAACGAACTAAACTAACGAAACCAACCACCGCGCATCGGTCGCCAAGGCCCTAGAAGTCCCAGCTCACTGCGCTGCCCGGCGTAAGCACCAGACCGCTGGTTTTTGCGGCAATTCCGTTGAAAGTACCCGTGAGAAAAACGTAGTTTGCGTCGAGTTCGAGGGCGACATGAATGTGTTTGAGACCGATGGCGATGCCGAGCAACGCGCCGACGTGTCCGTGATCGGCGCTCAACTCGTAAACCTTTTGAGGACTGGCCTGTGTGGGTGCGGTGCTGCGTTGTGAGATCGACGCGTGATCGTAACCGCCTCGAACGCCGCCCCAAACTTGATAGAGGCCCGCAGTGCTCCGCCATCCAACGATCACCGGAACATCGAACCCGAACGCGGCGAACGAATACATGTCCACGTAGGGAAGCGGATAACTGGACCGACCGAGCGCGACGATGTCCAGGCCTGCGCCGATTGATACCGCAAACGATTTGTTGGAGAACGCTTTGCGAATGTCGAGGCGCGCGCCGCGACCCAGATACATGATGCCGCCTTCGACCCCGCCGCCTGCGCCGACTCGAGCGCCGATCACTGGCGCGAGTCCTGGAGCCACCATCGAAGCCACCATCGCGCCCTTGGTGTAGTCGGACGAAGTGGGCGGACCAGTAGGATCAGTGCTTTGAACGCCTTGATCTTGCGCTCTTCGGATGTCGCCGTTCATTCCCGCCACGATGGCTTGACCGCTCAGGCCTGCCACCGCACGCACATCGCCTTGCGGCAAAACGTGTGCAGGATGCAACAATGGCGTTCCACCCGCGCAGCCAGCCGCAGCAAACGCGAGCGCGACGACGAGTGCTGCGCGTTTCACTTCACTTGCGGAAGCGCGACGGGAAGTCGTTCTTCCCCGCGCGTTCTTTGAGCTCGGCATCGTCTGGATGGAGCTTGAGCGCGCGGTCGAGCAGACCGGTTTCTTCTTCGCGGTGATTCGGATCGGGCAGGCAGCATTCGACGGGACACACGGCCTGGCAGGCCTCGTGATCGTAGAAGCCCACGCACTCGGTGCAGAGCTCTGGGTCGATGATGTAAATCTCATCGCC
This sequence comes from Myxococcales bacterium, assembly GCA_043785265.1. Taxonomy (GTDB): domain Bacteria; phylum Myxococcota_A; class Polyangia; order Polyangiales; family Polyangiaceae; genus JANYHY01. Next base: position 4,593 of record JAYVXK010000348.1, read on the forward strand.
TTCGCTGATGGCCTCGTTGGGGCACTCGGGCTCGCAAGCTCCGCAGTTGATGCAATCGCTGGTGATGTACGTGGTCATGATGGGTTCGGGCGCGCGAAACGTAGGAAGGAGCAGGGCGAAAGTCAAACTGAGCCTGGAAGTTTGCGCCAGACGAGGCTACGAAGGCCCTCCAATGTTTGGTCTGTCCCGCCGTCCCCGCGCGCCCGCCTTTGGGCTCGGCGCTGCCCAGGCTTGGTGGCTTTTGGTCTGTGGAGCGATCGGAATCGTGGCCTGCCAGCCGTCGATTGGCGACAAATGCACCGTATCGACCGATTGCTCTTCGCAGGGCGGCCGGCTCTGCGATACGTCGCAACCAAACGGCTATTGCACTGCATTCCAATGCGTCGGCGACGATTGCCCGAGCGAAGCGGTATGCATCCTGTTCGGTAGCGCGGTCGCGGGCTGCCACGTCGACGATCGCCGATCGCCCCCGCGCACCGGCCGATCGATGTGCCTCTATGCCTGCAAGACCGACAACGACTGCCGCGCCGCAGAAGGCTACGTCTGCGCCGATCCGCAGAGCGCGCCGTATTTCGGCACCAGCCTGGCGGACGTGACGACGAAAGTATGCGTCGTGAGACCGACGCAGGATGGTGGAGTCAACTACTCGAGCGCAGACGCTCCGGTGTGCAAAGCTGGCGGCGGCATCGTGGCCGACATCGACGCGAGCGCCCCAAAAGACGCCGGCTCACCCGACACGAATCCACTCGACGCAAGCCAACCCGACGCCAGCGACGCCGCTCTCTCGGATGCCGCGTTGGATGCCGCTGACGCCGCAGACTGATTCATGGCAGCGCTGCGCACGCTCTGCACGCGCGCGCTCGAAGCAGTGCTCGTGGTCGTCGCGATGGCGTCGATCGTGTTCTTCGCGATGCGGCTGTTGCCTGGCGATCCTGCGCGCCTGGTGCTCGGAGACGAAGCCGACGAGGCCTCGCTCGCGCCTCTCCGTCACAAGCTCGGTTTGGACGCGCCGCTTTACGTGCAATATGCACATTTCCTGAAGGGACTCGTGACGCTCGACCTCGGCGAGTCGTTGCGTCGTCCTGGCGAGTCCGCGATGTCGCGCGTGCGCGAATCGATCGTCCCCACCGCCGAGCTCGCCTCTCTCGCAGTGGTCCTCGGCGCGGCGATGGGAGTGATCGCCGCGCTGCTTGCAGTCGGACCGTGGCTTGGAACACGCAAAAAATGGGTCGATCGAGCGGCCACTGCATTGGCTGCCACACCGCTTCTTTCGTTTGCGCCGCTGCTCACGTTTGCACTCGCTGCCCGCGCTCGCGTCGTCCCGTTACCCGGTGATCCAGACGCAGGCTTCGGCGGTCTGTTGTTCGCGAGCTCGCTGCTGGCGATCCCACTTGGCGCACAGGTCGCGCGAGTCTCACGCGCTGCGCTCGACGACGTCGCTCGCTCTCAGTTTCTCACCGTCGCGCGCGCGAAAGGTGCGACCTCGCTTCGCACGTGGGTCGTTCACGCGCTGCCTGCTTCGATGGGCCCGATCGTGACGGTCGTCGCATCGCAGCTCGGCGCCCTCCTCGGCGGCGCCGTGGTGTTGGAGCGCTTGTTCGAGCGTCCAGGACTGGGTTCGTTGATCCTCGAGTCCTACTCGGCGCGCGATCTCCCTGTGCTCGAGGCTGCGATCGTTGCTGCCGGGGCGTTCTTTGTCGTCGCGCAAATCGGCGCGGCGCTCGCACACGCGGCCATCGATCCAAGAGTGCGACGATGAGAACGCGTCTCTTGCGTCTTGCTCCACTCGCCGTGTTGCTCTTGGTATGCGCGGCATTTGCTCTCCGCGCAGGCACGCCTGATCGCCTTGATTTACCGCTCGCTTTCGATCCACCGTCGTTGGCGTCGCCTCTCGGTCACGGAGAAGCGGGAGTCGATCTCGCGGCCGTCATTCCTCACGCGGTCCTTCGTGGAACCGTCCTCGCGGTGGTGGTTGCTCTCATCGGCTTCTTGTTTGGCGCGCCGCTCGGTGCGACAGCAGCATTGTCGCGCGGCAAGTTCGAGAGCGCAGTCGATCGCGCGTGCGATCTCGTCCAGTCGTTTCCGAGTTTCTTGCTCGCGCTCGCCGTGCTGAGCGCTGTGCGGTCTCCCAATCGCATGCATCTAGGATGCGTTTTCGCGCTCACTGCATGGGCGCCCTTCACACGCCTCGCGCTCGCTCAAGCACGCGTGCTGCGCGGCGCAGGATTCGTAGAGGCGGCGCAGGCGCTCGGTGCGACACGTGTGCGCGTGATCGGCAAGCATGTTCTGCCAAACCTGATGGGGCCGCTCG
>JAYVXK010000349.1:0-6886 GCA_043785265.1 Myxococcales bacterium
CGGATTGCCGTGGGGTGGCGCTGCGCGAGGCGCGCTCGACAAACTGCTCGCGAGCGTGCCGAAGTCGCGCGCGAAGGAGTTGCGATCGTTACTGCGGCGTGTGGTGATCGGCGCACCCGCGCCAGCAGAGCTCGTGGCTGGGGCTGGCTCGCCGACGAGCGAGCTGCTCCGATGCGTCGAGGAGGCGTTCCGGCGCGGAGTGGCGATCGCGTTTGACTATCGGGATCGTCTCGGGAAGGCGACGCGGCGCACGGTCGAGCCTCACGGGCTCTTGGTGCAGCCACCGATTTGGTCCGTGCTCGCCATCGACGTAGCGAAGCAGAAGCCGCGAATGTTTCGGATGGATCGGATCGCGAGACCCAGTGTGATCAAGGCGCACGCGTTTGTGCCGAAGCAGAGCGTTGTCGACGAGATCTTGCGCGAGCTACCCGTTGGGGCATGATGAACGGGGCCAATGACCCGCCTCGAGATCGTTCGCGTCACCCTCGCGGGGACCGTTGCAGCGATCACAGTTGGTTTGGCGTGCATACCGTTGGGGACAACGACGGGAGCCGGGAGTTGCCAGACGGTCGTCGAATACCGACTTGGCCAGGCCGTCGCCGACTCGGGCACTCATGGCTTTGGCGCGAACGTCTGGACATCCCTTCGACGATTGCGACGTGAAGTTCGTGAACGGTGCGACGGTAGCCGAATACGTCCTGCACCCTTGGCCTGGAGACGCCGCCCCCTTCAATCCCGGCCCAGCCATCGAACGCCTCTCTGACTCGCAGGTGTGCGGCTCGTTCTCGCCCATCGCCAACTGTGGAGCGGTGGTGGTGTCGGGTCCGGCACCCGCCTTTTGTCGGCGCTCATCGGACTGCATCGACCTTGGCTTCGATGGGGCGATGCGACAGTTTCTGGGAAGCTCGACGTATGACGTTCGCCTCACATGCGGGAAGGACCTCATCGTGGGAACCAGTGGCCTCGACTCGAACAGGCAGCAATGTGCCTTGTGACGCGAGTGTTCGACCTCGGCTAAGTGCGTTTCAACACACGGTCGTGGCGGTAGACGCGCCCGACCGCCGCCGTCAGGTTAGTACTGTCCACAAGCGTGTTCCGTGGTCTTGATCGTGTCGTTGATGTTCGTGCACGAACAGGACTCTTGGGCCCCGCCACCGGTTGTGGCCCCCCCTTCCCACACGCAAGTAAACTGGAAGAAACCCTCGCAGCGAACATCGATCTCATGGAGATGCTTTGAGTCCGCGCACGGCCACCGCGCCTTGAAGCTGTACATGCAAAAGCCCGCGTCGAGAGTTTGGTAATCCTCGATGATCGGCTTTGAGGAGGAACAAGACGCATCGGTGTCCGCATCCAGACGAGTTGCGTCGCCCGCATCGACGCGACTTGCGTCGTTGGCATAGTCCACGATCCCGATGCCCGTCCGACCTCCGCACGCCAAGACCACAACGAGTGAAGCAAGAAAGCGCGGCGTTTCCAACGAGCCAATCGTAGACGATCGTGTCGATCCTCGCGAGGAACTATGCGTCGGCGTTCGACACGTCGTCGATGGGCACTCGGGCGGCAACTGGCTTACAATCCGTTCGACTTGATTATCCGCGACGCGTCGATAGCCGACCTCCAAGCGATAAGCGTGCTGCACGCGCAAGTTGACACGCTTCACGCGCACGGCCGCCCCGATGCGTTTCAGGGGTCCCAGCCTCCGTCCGTCGCGTTTCTGCAAGAGCGCCTCGCGAAGCAGGACGCGGTCATGCTGGTCGCCGACATCGATGCAGCGGTAGTCGGTTACGCCTTCGCAAAGCTTGGCCGTACCCCTGATGACGCCATGCACCGGCCCCGCGTTTTCGCCTACGTCGAAGAGGTTGTCGTGTCATCGGATCATCGACGTCTCGGCGTTGGGAAGGCCCTGATGGACGCGGTCGAGGCGTGGGCGCACGACCAGAAGGTTGACCAGATCGAGCTGACCGTTTGGGAGTTCAACGAACAGGCCAGGAAGTTCTACGAATCGCTGGGATACGCGACGAGCTACCGACGCATGTTCCGGACCTAGAAGAGATCTGGGCGCGCCAGGCACGTTCGCGCGGCTTCAGCGAGGCGTGCACGTGAACTTGTCGCCATGAACAGAACTGCCGAGCGTCGCGATCGATTGATGCGCGACGACGACGACGAACCTGTCCAACGCCCGGGGCCGCCGATCAACCCACGTCGTCGTAGGTCTCGTCGATGGGTTCGTCGCGCACCAGCACCACGCGTCGGCGATCATCGGTGAGTCGCGTCTTCACTACACCGCGCGGAGGTCGGCCATTCGCCCAGCGCGTGATGGTGTGCGCGTCGGGCCACACGAACTCGAGTTGACCGCGCACGCGCACGAGACCTGGACGCACGAGCGCAAGCGGGATGCCGTGACTCTCGCCCCAGCGCAGCGCGACGAGGCTCTGCGTGGTGCGGAAGTCATCGGCGAGCGCGACGAAATCGGTGCCGTGCGCGCGCATCGCGGATCGAAACGCGCGTGCTGGCGCGACGAGCGCGGCGGCGAGGTAGTCGCAGGCCTCTTCGGTGTCGGGCTCGCCTTCGCGACGCAAGGCCCAATGCGCGAGCTCGTGGGCGATCGTGTGACCGAGCTCGGCGTCGTTGATGTCGTGCCGCAGAACGATGCGCCAGCGATCGTTGACGCGGACGAGCATGGCCATTTCTCCACGCAGCGCATGCCTTGGAACGATCGTCACTGCGTCGCGACCAAGCAACGTGCGAGCAAGCCGCACTGGCGACACTGCGTCGGCGGGATCTTCACCCGCCTCGTGATAGAGCGCGTCGGCGATTCCTTCGAGCAGCGCCGCATCCATGAGTGAATGGAAGCCCCGCGAGCACCGCGCGGCAAGCGAGAAGAACGTGAGCCCTGCACGTGATCCGCTCGGACGAGACTCGAGAGCCATTGGCTCGACCCGAACTTGGGGGTTGGTGATCAAGAAATAAGCGGATTGCGGTTCGGCAGCATCGGGCCGTTTGCCTACTTGGGCGTGAGTCGCCAGACGCGATCGCCATAATCCGGCCAATAGACGCTCGTGGCGTCCACCGCGAGCGCCGATTGATAAGTCGCTATCGACCCAGTCAACAACAGTGTCGGCGCTCCGCCGGTCTTGGGCACTCTCATCAGCTTGTTTGGCCAGGCTGTGAAGAAGACGTCGGTCGCATCGACCGCAATGTGCGTGGCGGGACCCCAGGAGGAGTTCACGAGCACCGTTCCCTTGCCTCCGGCGAGCGGATACGACAGCAGGCCTGGGAAGTCCTGCACGAAGAGGTGAGTGGCGTCGACGACTGGCGGACCGGGCTGCTGGGCTTGCGGAGACACTGCGACGATCGACGTCGCGCCGCCGCCCTTCGGCAGGCTCACGATTCCTTGCGAATTGAGTGCGTAGAGCGCCGATGCGCCCAACGTGCCCGGAGCCAAGAGGACACCCAAGTTGTTTTGCGTTCCCCCGCCGAGCGGGATCGACATCGCGTAGTTAGACGTCGAGTAGAAATAGAGGTTGGAGTTATCGCCGCCGGCGATGTCACAGCCAGGCATCTTGTCGAGGAGCGTCGGAGGGTCGCCCCAGCTGAACGTCTTGAAGTTCATGCTGTAGAGCCCGCCATCGGCGCACCAGTAGACCGTGTCCGAGTTGACGTATCCGATGCGCAAGATCCCGGCGCCGTTGACGATGGGGACGATGGGCGGTGGGTCTTTGGCGAGGTCGTAGAGAGAGACGCTGCCAAACCCTCCCACAACGAGCGAACCGCTGCCGACAAATAGACTTCTCCCGCCGCTCTGCGTGCCGAGGAGTTCGAGGCAGCGACCGTTGTCGCACTTACCGTTGCACAGGGCACCGCAGGATCCGCAGTTGCTCCCGTTGGTCGCTAGGTCGACGCATTGGCTGCCACACAAGGTCAGCTGCGCAGTGCAGCTGCACACGCCTTTGATGCACGTGCGATCGTTGGGGCAAGTGAGGGCGCAAGCTCCGCAGTTGGCGTTGTCGGTGGCGAGTTCCGCGCAGTAGGCGGTTCCGGACGAGGTGCATAGTTGCTGGCCTGCGACGCACGTCGAGCCGCAGGCTCCGCCTGAGCAGATCTGACTTTGATTGCAGACTTGCCCGCACGCTCCGCAGTTCGCGTTGTCGCTCGAGACGCTCGCACAATACGCGCCTTTGCTCGAACCGCAGAGCGATTGGCCAGCGCCGCAAGTGCTCGAGCATGAGCCGTGGACGCACGCGTTCTGACGCGGGCAAACGATGTTGCATCCTCCGCAGTTGTCGTGGTCGACCTTCGTGTCGACGCAGGCATCACCGCATTGGGTCGTTCCGCCGCCGCAGTCGGCTCGGCAAACGCCTTGCCAGCAGACCTGTCCTGCGGCGCATGGCGAGCCGCACGTTCCGCAGTTGTCATGCGCGCTCTGGAGATCGACGCAGACGGAGGTGCAGTAGGTCTCGGGGGTCTGCGAAGGCGGGCACGGTGCGTCCAACGCTGTGCGGGCGCAACCCGCCGCCGTCAGGGCGAGACTCACAGCGACGCAACAAACGTGGCGGACGAACACACGCACCTGGCACCTGCCCAGAGTATAGCGTCATTGCACGATGGACACTCCATCTCGATCCAATTCGCGAGTCCTCCTGACCCTTGCACGGTCTACGCGGCGAACATCCTGCAAGACCGCGCGGGGCGAACACCGCGCATCACGGTGCGAAGGATCGCACGACGTCGATCGTGCCAACGATGGCGTCGTTGAATGCGTCAAGCTGCTCCGCGGGAATCCAGTACTCCTCGTGATGACGAGAACCCACGATGTGTCGCTCGTAGTGGTCCAGGAAGTCCGCACGTACCGCAAATCGCGTAACGAAACCCGAGCCCGATTCACTGACGTTCCAGCGCTCGGCAATCTCGATCGCGTAGCGTTCGTTGCAGACAGGATAGAAGATCGGCTGCTCGGGCAACCGAGGTGGGAAACGTCGGAAGCCGGTCCCCTCAATGAGTCTCAGCTCGGTTGGTCCGACTGGGCGAAACAGCGTCACGATGTCCACGGGCGCACGTTATCCCATGGGACCAACCAACTGGACCCCCGTCAGGCCGCGACGTGGCAACCGTTGCCATCTTGCGTGATTCGCGATTCGCGATTATAGAAATAGTTGTGTCCCTCAAGCCGCAAGACATCCTCGTGACCCTGAAACTCCTCGCTCATCCAAATGCAGCGTGGTCCTACCCTAGGCTCGCAGTAGATCTCTCCATGAGCGCGTCAGAGGTTCACTCGTCCGTGCGCCGAGCCACGCTCGTCGGCTTGCTTCAGGACAACAAACGCCACACCCCAAATCGGAAAGCGTTGCTGGAGTTTCTCGTGCACGGACTCAAGTACGTCTTCCCTGCGGGGCTCGGACGGCTCACTCGGGGCGTCCCTACCGCTCACGCCGCTCCGCCGCTCTTGGGGCAATTTGCTGCGAGCGATGAACCGCCTCCGGTGTGGCCGGATCCTGAGGGCAGTGTCCGCGGTCAGGAACTCGAACCGCTCTATCGCTCCGTACCGAAGGCGGCCCGCGCCGACCCTCAACTCTACGAGCTACTCTCCCTCGTGGACGCTGTGCGTTCTGGACGTGCCCGCGAGCGAGAGCTTGCGATCAAGGAGCTAAGGAGCCGTCTGGGATGACCGCGCCTAGCCAACTCGCGGCGCTCCGTCAGGTTGCCTCGCGTCTCGGTCCGATTCGCGCGGAGGTCGTCTTCGTCGGCGGGATGACCTACCACCACGACGCGCGCGTGCCGTTCTATTTGCGGCGCTTCGGAGCGGTGCGTCTCTCAAGCTCGTCGACCTGTTCGTCGCGGACTGCGCGTCCGGCCGCGGCCCTCGTCATGCGGAACGCTTCGAGCGCGCCGGGAACGCGATCGAGCGAGACCTGACCGCCCCTCCGCGCCGCTGACAGGAACGACTCGACCTCGTCCGGCGGCAGGTTCATCGCCTTGCCGATCGCGCGCACGACCGCGGCGTAGTGGTCTGGGTTCTTCGGGTCGAGCACGAGCGTCTTCTCCGGGAGCGCGTGCTTGGCGAGGAACTCCTCGCGCGACGTCTTCAGGTACGCGTACAGCCCCATCGACACGAGCGGGCCGACGACCGCATACAGACGCGCCTTGTTGATCGACTGCTGTGAAGCCCCCACGCGCTGCGCGATCGCCTGATCGCTGCCGAGCTCGCGGTACAGGCCCGACAGGTACGTTTGCACGGCGAGGCGCTCGCGCTCCGAGAGCATCGTGGTTCGCACGACCCTCAACGTACGTCGCAATAGGTAGCGTTACAACAAAAAGAATTGTTATTGGTCCCTGGACGGTTGCGCATGGTACACCTCAATGCGTAGTTATTTGAGATGCGCCGCCGCCAACCGTCCGTAGCTGCTTGTCGCCTCTCTTCCCTGCTCGTCGCGCGGTGCGCGAAGCGAGATCTCGCGCGTGAGCTCGGCGTGCCGCAGCAGTACTTGTGGAACTGGCTCTCGGGACACGCTCGCCCGCCGAAACAGCATCGAGAGACGATCGCCGAGCGATTCGGCATCGCGGCGGGTGAGTGGACGCGGGTCGCGCCGTTCGGCATGCGGCGCGCGACGACCACTCATGGACGCGTGACCTCGTGAGGCCACGCATCGATGTCAGCGCGCGCGACACGGCGTTGGTCGCGCTCATCGGCGAGTGCCGTGGGCTCGGTGAGGGCGAACTCCTCGTGCTCGAAGCGATCGCCAAGCGGCTGCGCATGGGTCGCGAGCAGTACGGCGACCTACGCCCCGTGCCCGACTCTCGTGATTGGAAGCGTGAGCCGAGCGAAGAGTTGCTCGACGGTTGCGTGTACCTCGCGTGTGAAACCCTGCGTCAAAGGAGCAAGTCATGA
>JAYVXK010000350.1:0-6873 GCA_043785265.1 Myxococcales bacterium
CCACCGCGGGCGTAACGAGGTGAACGCTCAGGATACGCCAGGAGTGCGAACTACGCGTGATTACTAATTTGTGGATCGCTGTGAAACACTCGGAAACGGGTCGGCGGCCCTTGACACGGTAGGGGTCGTTGGTTCAATCCCAATCGCGCCTACAACGAAAGCGGCTAAAACATACGGGTTGAGAGCTTCGGTTCTCAACCCGTTTCGCTTTCTCCCACCGCGCCAAGGTCTTCTCCCACCGCTTCTCTCGTGGCATCTCGACCCGATCGTCGAGAGCGCATGGAAATGCGCCCTCTCGTGAATCCACCAAAAGGACATTCATGCTCAAGCTTCAGATCATCATCGGTAGTACACGCGCGGGCCGCAACGTAGACGCGGTAGTTCGTTGGCTCACGCCGATCGTGCAGCAAAATAGCTCGTTTGAGCTCGAGACTCTCGATTTGCGCGACTGGCCATTACCGTTCTTCCAAGAGAACCCCATGGCGATGGGCGACCTCAGAAATCCGACGTACTCAGACCCGATCGTCAAGCGTTGGAACGACAAGATCAAAGAGGCAGACGCCTTCTTGTTCGTGACTCCCGAGTACAATCACAGCACGTCTGGTGTGCTGAAGAACGCCATCGACTCCGTGTTCTTCTCGTTCGGTTTTCGACACAAGGCAGTCGCGTTTGTCTCTTACAGCGCGGGAGCTGCTGGTGGTGTTCGCGCGATCGAGCACCTCCAACAAATCATGCTTGAAGCCGAGGCTTCGCCAATTCGAACGCCCACGATCATCCCGTTCGTGCTGCAGGCATTCGACGCAGAAGGCAAAGCCGCCAACGCCATGGTGGACGCTACCGCGCGGATCATGCTGGAAGATCTCGCGTGGCTCGCCAACGCCATGAAGAATGCGCGCGCGGAAGGTGAGCTACCTCCCGCGCAAGGTCGCATGCGCGCCGCAACTGCCAAGAAGTGATTGGCAATTAATCGTTCATCGACTGTGGGCCCGCGGGAGGCTGAATTTCGGCGTCTTGTGACCGACCGTCATTCCCGGCTCACTTGCCCTGATCGCAGCGGATGTTTTTGGTGAGGACCGACTGGAGCTGACTCTGCTCCCAATCCCAGCGAGCGAACGTCGCCGTGTCGCCCGCGACGTGTCCCACGACGAACGATGGGGGTCCTTCCTTGATGGCGCCTACTTTGATGACGTCGAACCCCTTCCACACGTAGTGACCCGCCGCGTGGTGGTGACCGTGCAGGATCGCGACGACGCGATGACCCTCGAGCGCTTTGGCCATTTGCTCCGGGAGCGGACCGTCATTGAACCAGTTGTCGGTCGACCACTGACCCATGAGAGCGCGATGCAGGACGATCAAGACGGCAGCGCACGGATCGAGCTTGCGCATGTCTGCTTCGAGATAGGCGATTCCGTCGCTGGTTGGGGCCTCTCCTAGAGAGACGACGTGCAATCCTCCGAAGTCGACCGAATACCAATGTCCGCCGTGGCGCGCGGAGACCTGATCCCATACTTGCCAATTGCGCTTGTTGTCGTGATTGCCAACATTCTCATAAACGGGATACGCGAACGTCGGTCCGTAGACCTCCAAGAAGCGATTCCACTCTTCGAGCTGTCCGTCTTCGGTGAGGTCTCCTGCGATCAGCACGCCTCCGGGTTGCGCCACGGGCCGTTCGTCGATGAACGCGTGGCTCGGGAGCTTCGTCATCGCCTCTGCGGCGGCGCGATTTCGCTCGTCCAGGCCGACAAAACCGAAGTGAACATCGGAGGTCGCGAAGAACGTGGCGTCGAGCATTGGGCGCCGAGGCGCCGGGGCGTGCCCACTCGACGCGACCGTGTCGACCGCGACAGCGTCCAGTTGGGCGCTTGGAACGGGCGGGCCCGGTTGACAGCAAACGAGCGTGACTGTTGCTGCGAGTCCTCGCGGCCAATTCGTCGCAGAATATCGTCGTGCATTCACCGACTCCTCCGCCATGTCTCGCCTTGCGCCGAACATCACGACTCGTAGAGCCAATCCAATTGGCCCATGAATGTGACCTCGCCGCAGCGGCGCATTCCGATCTTCTCGGCGACGCGGATCGAGGCGATGTTGTCTTTGCCGATGTAGGCGATCACACGTTCGCCGGCGAACCGCTCTTTGGCGGACGCGAGCGCGGCTGCAGCGGCCTCGGACGCGTAGCCCTTGCCCCACGAGTGGCGGTGGATGCGCCAGCCAATCTCGAGGTCCGGCGTCTCGCGGCGGAAGACACCGACCTCCCCGATCGACTTGCCGGCGGCGATCTCTTCGACCGCCCACCAGCCCGCGCTGTGCAGGAGCCAGCTGCCCGGTCCGGCGAGGAACGCGCGCCACGCGGTGACGCGATCGACGGCGCCGCCCACGTATTGGGCCGAGATCGCGTCAGCACGCTCGGCGGCGAAGTCGGGGAAGTCGCCAAGCCGCGCCTCGCGCAACCAGAGCCGCGAGGTGCGCAAACGAGGAATCTGCGTGGGAGTGAACGTGTCGGATGTGCTCATCGAGACCTCGATCCCAATAGACAACGCGACGAGGCATTCCCGACGGGAAATCGTCTCGTGCTCGAACGAAGGAGCAGGTCGTTGGGCTCATGCACGCTGGGGATCGACACGGCCGGAAGCGAACATTGGCGGTCATGCGCGAGTCATCGGCGAGCAAGGATGAGAACGCCCACGAGACCTGCCACTACGATGACCAACGGTTCGGGGACCTTGCGCTTCGTCGACAGGACCGCGAGCGCGCAGAGTGCGATGATCCCGGTAGGCACGTCGACGATCGCGCGTCGCCCCAAGATGAAAGCGGATCCGGCGATCGCTCCGGCGGCTGAAGCCGTCACGCCAGCGATGAACGCTTTGAACCGCGGGCGCTTCGCCGCTCTACGCACAGTGCCCGCTGCGAAGACGACGACGAGGAACGGCGGAAAGAACGTGCACGTGGCGGCCACTGTCGCGCCGAGGAGGCCAGCCGTGAGGTAACCGATGAAGCCCGAGGTGATGACGACGGGTCCGGGTGTGATCATCGCGACGGCCACCGCGTCACGGAACTGCTGCTCGTCGAGCCAACCGTACTGGTGAACGACGCCGTCATATAGAAACGGCACGATCGCAAGTCCGCTCCCAAACACGAACAGTCCCGACTTGGTGAACAACCATGCGATCTGACCGATCACGGTCGTGGGCGATGGACCGTGTGCGCCGGTCACCAACCAAAGTGGAAGGGCACCGAGCAGCGTCGAGCCCGCCTGCGACCGTTCGCGGACTGCCAACGCCAACACGCCTGACACAATGAAGAGCCACACCACCTCCGCTTCTTCGACGGCTGTGACGACCGCAGAGACCGCGGCTAGCGCCCAGAGCAGCTTGTCGGTCCCCAGCGTCAGCTTTGCGAGCTTCTGACTGCTTCGCGCGATGATCGCGATGACCGCTGCGCCGACTCCATAGAATGCGCCCGATATCCATCCGCCGCCGTAGTGCAGATATGCATGCGCGAGGCCGACGACCATCAAGAAGGAAGGCAGCACGAAGGAGACTCCGACGACCGCAGCGCCGAGCGCGCCGAAGCGGACCCAGCCGAGGTACATCGCGAGCTGTGCTGCCAATGGGCCAGGCGAGAGTTGCGCGAGAGTGAGACCCTCCAGGTATTCGTCCGTGGAGATCCATCGCCGCTCGTCGACCAGCTCCCGCTGCATCCGTCCAGCGAGCGCGATCGGCCCGCCGAAGCCAACCGCTCCGAGCCGAAGGAAGTAGCGCGCGAGCGCCGAGAGCGTGACCGACTCCAAGCTCGGTTCCATGTGTCGAACCCTTTACGGTTGGACCGTCTTCGCGGAACCGTCCCGCGCGGTCAGATCATCGAAGTAGGTGACCGAATCGGCCTTCGTCCACACGCCGACCCGCCCGCCGCTCGCGAACGTCGAGTCGCGGTGGTCGAGGATCTTGGCGCCGTCCCAATAGACCTCGAAGTGATCGCCGGTCGCGACGATCCGGTAGGCGTGCCAGACGCCGCTGGTCACGTTGCCGGTCCAGCTCGCGATCTGCTGCCGATGGCCTTCCTTCACGAAGTACAGACGGACATTGTTCTCCAACGCGTTCGCGCGCGTGAGGTAGTAGTTGTTCGTGTCGATGAGTCGGAGCACCAGACCGCAAGCGCGGTCCACGCTTCCCGAAATCGGTTTGCACTTCACGGCGAGGTCCACGTCGGCGGGAAACGCATCGACCGTGAACGCGACGGCGAAGCGATTGTCGGTGGGATCAGCGTCGGTCTGCGCGAGCACGTTCGGACCGCTGGGCGCCCCAGGCTCCGCGCGGACGAGCCACTTTCCTTCGCGGCCAGTCCCCGTGCGGCCAAACGCGAATTGCGCAGGCGGTGCGTCGAGCGTATCGGAGTCGAAATTCCATGTGCGCGGACCCGAGGCGCTTGCCGTTGTCGCGACGGGGCTGGCTGGGGTCATCGTCGCTGCATCTGCAGACGCGAGCGCGTTCGCCGCCGATTCGGTGGGCGCGGTCGTTGGGGGTGGCGGCGGGACTTTGGTGCCATCGCTCGCGCGACATCCGACGACCATGAGCAGAACACCAGCACACGAGCAAAGCCGTTTCATTCGGGTTCCTTCACGAGTGGGAAGAACACTCACTGCCGCAGCAGCGAAGTGCTACCACGCCTGCCAGACCAAAGCCGACTGCCGCGACGGCTAAGCACACCCGAGCAGTTCTGCGACGTCGCAGACGTGCCCCAGCGAGAGCGCGCTTCGTTCGGCCCTGTTCTGGTCACGAACGTCGCGTGCACGCTATTTTTTTCGCTAATATCCATTTTGGTCGCACTCTTGCTGTGCCGGGTCGATAGGGATCATGCGCCGCGAAAATAGTGTGACGGAGTCGTGCTCGCCCGGGCATACATTCCTTGCCAGTTCGCGAGGAGGCGGGGCGATGGAGTTCCTACGTTCGACATGCCGAAGCCAGGCCCGAACGATGCCGTCGACTTTTTTGGTGACGAGGACGCATCATTGAGTGCGCGCAGTGCCAGTCTTCCAAGTCTTGGGGCCGCGCACTGTTGGTGGGACGGTTTAGGAAAATCATCGCCATTGGTAGTGCGATGAAGGTCCTAGTGCTGGACTGCGATCCCGGCGAACTCGGCACGACCGTCTCGGCCTTGCGCGCGTTCGGACTGGACTGCGTGGGTACATCGATCTGCGAAGAAGCGCGGAGCATCCTACGGAACCGCGTGGATGGGATGATCCTCGAGCTCCGGTTCCGCAATGCGCCTCGCGGTGGATTGGTTGTCCTTGAATATGCTCGATCCGAACTGCACTGCGCTGGCGCGGCGATTCTCTACACGAAAGAGATGGACCAGCTTGCGCGCGCTGAGTGCGTTCGTCTGGGGGCGCTTTATGTCCTTAAACCGACAGTTCCAATCGTAGGACTCGTTGCTTATCTCTGGGAGCATCAGCGCTTGACCAACGCTCGTTTCCCTTCCGGTCTTCGAGAGAGAGTGCGACCTCGTGACGAAGCGACTACGGGGACGCATGCACGCACCTCGCTGGACGAGAGCGACGACCACATCCAAGCTGGCGCAGAAGCCTGGAAACACGAGTACGGTTTGACAGCAAAGCAGACCGAAGTGCTGGCAGCAGCCGCGAGAGGCGAGACCCGCTGTGGTGGTGAAAAACTCATTGACGCTCATGCGGCAACTCTCGAATAGCGATGATGGAGGCCGCCGAGACGAGCAAGCGCGACGACCTTCCCGTTCTCCGGAGGTTCGATCTCGCGCCGCGCGGGTGCGTCGCCGTCGAGCGACATGTGCGGCCGATCTTCATTGTAGTAAGTCGCGTACTCTCGCAGGCATCTCAGCAGATGAAGCTCGTTGACGACGATGAGGTGATCCACGAGCTCACGACGAAGCGTCCCAACGAGTCGTTCGGCGTATCCGTTTTGCCAAGGTGATCGCGGCGCGGTCCGGAGTTGCGTAATGCCAAGGCGGTTCACGCGACGGTCGAAGGCCGCGCCGTAGATCCCGTCGCGGTCGCGAATCAGCATCTTGAACGTGCCGTCGAACCCGAGCGCTTCCACGATCTGCTGCGCCGTCCACGCCGCGCACGGATGCGCAGTCACGTTGATGTGAAGGATGCGCCGACGTTCGAGCGAGAGGACGACGAACACGTAGAGGATGTCGAACCTCACGGTCGGCACGGTGAAGAAGTCGATCGCGATCGTGCCGGCCAGATGGTTTCGCAGGAACGTTCCCCACGTCTGCGATGGCGGCAGACGTGGTCTACCGGTCGGCTTCGGCATGTACTTGGCGACAGTGTTCTTGTCGACGCGATAGCCGAGCTTCGCGAGCTCGTTGGCAATGCGGCGGCGACTCCATCGTGGGTTCTCTTCGGCTATCCGCACGATGAGCGCGACGATCTCCGGCGACACTGGCGGCCGTCCGCTGGAGCGCGACTTCCACGCCCAGAAGCGCGCGAACCCGCGTCGATGCCAAGCGATCACCGTCTCGGGCTTCACGAGCGCGAGTGAGGTTGCCCACTTCGTCCAGATGCGAGACAGCAGCACCCAGGTGCAGCACCGCGAGCTGCTGTCGGAGGGCGAGGTTCTCGGCGACGATGTCGGTGCGTGGCCGCAACGCACCGATGAGGGTGGCGATGATCGCCCCAAGCGTGTCGAACATCGTCGCCATAGTGCCGCGCTCGACCGCTTTGTCAGCGGCGAATCGGCGGCCGCAATGGGGTAGAATCCGCCCTCGCGGACCTTCGAATGAGAATCTCACCAGCACAAGACTCAGCATCGAGCGCGAATCGCAGCGATCAGCGAGGCCAGGTAGTCTGGGGAGGTTCCGGTCGGGAACTTCAGTGTGAGGTTTGCAAACTCGAGG
>JAYVXK010000351.1:0-2037 GCA_043785265.1 Myxococcales bacterium
TCGCAAGCGGCGTGGGCAGAGTGCGGCGACGACGGCGACGTGCACGTCTCGAGTTCGACGCAGCATCCCTCTGAAATACAGGCCGTCGTGAGTCACGTGCTGCACATTCCGCGCAACCGCGTGGTCGTGACTTCGCCACGGATGGGTGGCGGTTTTGGCGGCAAAGAGACGCAAGGCAACACGTGGGCTGCGCTCGCGGCGCTCGCCGCGTGGCAGACCAAACGACCCGTTCGCGTTCAGCTCGACCGCGATCTCGATATGGCACTAACAGGCAAGCGCCACCCCTTTCGGGGAGATATCCAAGTTGGATATGACGATGAGGGAAAGGTCCAATCGCTCATTGCTCATCTCGTCTCGGACGGCGGGTGGGCGTTGGATTTGTCCGAGTCGATTTTGGATCGAGCGCTCTTCCATCTCGACAGCGCTTACGACTTGCCCAATGCGTTGTTCACGGGTCGCGTCGCAAAGACTCATACGGTTTCGCATACGGCCTTCCGCGGTTTTGGCGGACCGCAGGGGATGGTGTTCGTCGAGGAAGCGCTAGACCGCATCGCACGATCCCTTGGTATTTTGCCTGAATTGGTGCGCTCCAGAAACCTGTATCGCGACAGCGCAGCGACGACGCCATATGGCCAGGTCGTCGCCGCTCCACGCGCAGAACGCATCTGGAAGGCGCTCGTCGACACTGCATCGCTCGCTGAACGTCGCGCAGAGGTCGTGACGTTCAACGCGCGCCACGAATCCAAAAAACGCGGGCTAGCGATCACACCGGTCAAGTTTGGCATTTCTTTCACTGCCACTTATCTCAATCAAGCAGCTGCGCTCGTACTTGCTTATCGAGACGGCACTGTACAGGTCAATCACGGCGGCACCGAAATGGGCCAGGGCTTGCACACGAAAATTCGCGGCATCGCGATGCGTGAGCTGGGACTACCCGCCGAGAGCGTGCGCGTGATGAAAACCACCACGGACAAAGTGCCGAACACCTCCGCGACTGCGGCGTCTGCCGGCGCGGATCTCAATGGCGCTGCGGTCAAAATTGCCTGCGAAACGCTGCGAGAACGACTCATTCCACTCGCAGCTCAATCTCTCCACGCACTGCCCCTTGCCGTGCGTTTCGACAACGGACGCGTTTACGCTGGCGACCAGTCCGTGTCTTTCGAAGAGCTATGCGAGCGTGCCCATGTCGCGCAAGTTTCGTTGTCTGCGACTGGCTATTATCGGACGCCAGGTATCGCCTACGACAAGGCGGCGGGTCGCGGTAATCCGTTTTACTACTTTGCGTGGGGCGCGGCTCTCAGCGAAGTAGAGGTCGATGCTCGCAGTGGGATGAAGCGCGTCCGACGCGTGGACATCGTGCACGACGTGGGCGAGTCGCTCAACCCGAGCGTGGACATTGGTCAGATCGAAGGCGGCTTCGTGCAAGGCATGGGATGGCTCACGGGAGAGGAACTGAAGTGGGACTCGTCAGGTCGATTGCTCACGCACTCCGCGAGCACGTATCAAATTCCTTCGATCAGCGACGCGCCGTTCGAGATGCACGTCGAGCTCTTGCGCGACGCAGCCCAGAAGGGAGTGATTCACGGGAGCAAGGCCGTGGGAGAGCCCCCGTTGATGCTTGCAATCAGCGTCCGCGAGGCCATTCGTGACGCGATCGGCGCGTTTGGCGAGCAGGGCGGCGTGGTGGAGCTGGCGTGTCCCGCGACGCACGAGGCCATCTATCTCGCGATCCAACAGCGGCAGAGAGAGCGGCCGCTTCGAGCACGCGCAGCGGCGGAGTGACCCTCACAAAAGTGGCGAGAGCAACCGCGCACTCGCCTCTGCGAGCCTCGAGACGAGGGTCAACCGATTGCGCGACTTGCTGGTGACATGGCGGCACTTCTTCCGATCCTCGATGAACATTTCTTCGAGTCGCTTGAGAGCTTTGACGCAATAGATGACCGCGCTCAGTTCGAAGCTCAATCGGAAACTACGATTGTCCATATTGGCACTACCGACGAATGCCGCTTTGCCATCGATGACCATCGTCTTGGCGTG
>JAYVXK010000352.1:0-2029 GCA_043785265.1 Myxococcales bacterium
CATGTATGGCTCGAGTGCGCCCTCGTAGATGACGGGCGTCACATTGGCGCCACGCAACAGATCGAACGCTTCTGATCCGGCGAGCGTGCCGATACGAAAGCCCGCGAGCGCGTGCAGGTCTGCGCGCAGACGTGTGTCTCCTTTGCGCGCGACGAGACGCTCGCTGAACGCATAATACGGGCGCGAGAACGACACGCGAGCCGCACGCGACGCCGTGACCTCGAAGCCATTCAAGATGATGTCGAAGCCTTCGCGCTCGAGCGCTGGCAAGAGGGTGCTCCAATCATTTTGCACGCGCGTCGCCTTCACACCGAGTTCATGGGCGATCGCATCCGCGAGATCGGCTTCGAATCCGACGAGCGTGCCGTCCGGGCGTTGAGAGACATACGGCTCACCGCCTTGAACATCCGCCCCCCAACGCAACTCGCCACTCGCACGCACACGATCGAGAGACTGCGCCCGCGCTCGAAGCGGAACGAACAGCACACACGCGATGGCGAGGATTAGCCAGACTTGGCGCACGCGCGACGATCGCACGAAAGCCGCGTGGCTGCGATATGGTCTATGAGTTTCATGCGCATCGTCCACGCCGCCGACCTGCACATCGACAGCCCCATGCGCGGGCTCTCGCGCTACGAGGGCGCGCCGACTGGTCCCATGCGGGGAGCGACACGGCGCGCGATGCAGAACTTGATCGATCTGTGTCTCGAAGAGCGCGTCGAGTTGCTGCTGCTTGCTGGAGACATCTTCGACGGAGAGTGGCGAGACTACTCGACAGGACTCTTTTTCCGAGGCGAGCTGGGACGCTTGCGAGAGGTCGGCACGCAGGTGGTGAGTGTGCGCGGCAACCACGACGCGATGAATGTCGTGACGCGAAGTCTGTCGCTGCCTGAGCACGTGCACGAAATGTCTGCGGCCAAAGCCGAGAGCTTCGTCCTCGAGCGGCTCGGTGTCGTCGTGCATGGCCAAAGCTTTGGTGCGCGCGTCGTGGTGGATGATCTCGCGCACGACTATCCCGAGCGCATGCGTGATCTGCTCAACATTGGGTTGCTTCATACGTCCGCGGATGGTCGTCCGGGACACGAGACGTACGCGCCAACGACACTCGATGTGCTCAAGAGCAAAGGCTACGACTACTGGGCGCTCGGTCATGTGCACGCACG
Organism: Myxococcales bacterium; assembly: GCA_043785265.1. GTDB lineage: Bacteria > Myxococcota_A > Polyangia > Polyangiales > Polyangiaceae > JANYHY01. Next base: position 1,164 of record JAYVXK010000352.1, read on the forward strand.
CGAAGTGCTGTCGACCGATCCGTGGATCGTGTTTCCCGGCAACCTCCAGGGACGACACGCTCGCGAAACTGGCGAGAAAGGCGCGACGCTGATCACGGCTGAAAACGGACAGATTGTGCGTGTCGAGGCGCGAACACTCGATGTCGCGCGCTGGGCACACGCTCGCGTGGCTCTCGTGGAGAGCGACACGATTGACGACGCTCTTGGGAAGATACGAGCGGCTCTTGATGCAGAACGCGAGCGCGCGGAGGACAAGACACTCGCAGTGCGCGTCACATTGGAAGGTACCGCCGCGGCCTACGCAGAACTCATGAGCAACGCAGAGAAGACGGCGACCGAGGTGCGTGCGCTCGGCCAGGAGATCGGCGGGTTGTGGGTCGAGAAGGTGATCGTGGACGTCCGCGCTCCGATTGATCTCGACGCGATCGCGCTGCGCGATGACGGCGCGGGTGCGTTCATACGCGCCATCCGTGAGCTGGCCACGGCTCCCGACGCGGAGATCGCGGGTCTCGCAAAAGGTCTGGAGGACCTCGAGCAGAAGCTCCCCGCCGAGTTGCGTCGCGACGGGCTCTCTCTCACCGACCCCAACAATGTTCGCGCGTGGCTCGCGGATCTCGAGCGCACGCTGTTGCCGCAGATGCTCGGAGACGATCCTTGAGGATCGCCAAGCTCTCTCTGCTTGCGTATGGCGCGTTCGAAGGCGAGGAGATCGTGTTCGGCGACGAGGGCACGCTCGATGTCGTTTTTGGGCCGAATGAAGCCGGCAAGTCGACGACTCTGCGCGCAGTGATCGGTGCGCTCTTTGGCATCGAGACACAAACCAAAGACGCGTACCTGCACGACATGAGCGAGCTTCGCATCGGCGC
>JAYVXK010000353.1:0-2029 GCA_043785265.1 Myxococcales bacterium
CACGCTCGACCCAGAGCTCGAGCCCATGTCGATCATTCAGCCTTATTTGCAGGACTTCGTGCTCGGCAATCGCGACTGGCAGGAGCTGGTCATGGAGACCGTGCGCGAGATGGCGCTGAGCGCGGTCACTCTGCCAGACGACCTGAAGAAGTACTTGAATCGAGCAACGCGCGGCGAAATGGAAGTGCGCGTGCGAGGCATGGCCGAGGGGGCACGCACTGTTTATGCGGCGAGTCGTCAGTTGATCTACACGGCGATCGGGATCGCGTGCGGCCTCGCTGCGCTCCAGCTCCACATGCACGGCGACGACTTACTCGCACGATGGCCCATCGGCGGAGCGATGTTCTGTGGAGCCTTGTTGTTCGTGTCCTCTCTTTTCTCGCGCCCTCGCGGCGACTAGAGATCCCGCGCGAACAGCTATTGTAAGCCTCGTTTGGCGAGTTCGCTGTGTGCCCATGGCCGAGCGTCGCGAATTTTGGTGTTGTCGCGCGTGGGGTGGACGCGATTGGTCAGCACCACGACGACGAGTTCGAGGTCGGGATCGATCCAGACACTCGTACCTGTGAATCCGAGATGCCCGAAGGTCCGAGGTCCGAGCACTGTGCCCGCAGACGATCCCAGTGCGCTCTTGCCATCGAAGCCCGCACGCAAGGTTCCACCTTCGCGCTCAGCCACAGTCCAAGAGATGTCGACAGGACCGAGCGGCGAAGGTCGACCCTTCACCAGATCGAGCGCAACCCGGCCAAAACGAAGCACCGCGTCGACAGTGCCGAAAAGCCCGGCGTGCCCGCTGCCTCCCACGCCGGTGAGCGCCCAAGCATTTTCGTCATGCACGACGCCGCGCAAAATGCCTCCTCGCCAAGGTACGTCTTCAGTCGGCGCCACGCGATCGAGCTGCGATGACAAAGCGAGTTCTCGACTGGTGCCCATCATGTCATCGAGCGCAAGCGGACGAAGTAGATGTTCTGTGATCGCCGACCCTGCATCGGTCGCATTGCACTCCCGTGCGAGCGCGACTCCCGCGAGGACGTAACCAAGATCGCTGTAAACGGGAGCAAACGTACTACCCACGGCATCCTCGCGTCTCGCGTTTGCGGCTGTTTTTAGGGCGATGATGGGATCGATCGGTTTGCCTTCGAGCAACGGCGCATACAGCGGCACATGACCTTGGAGTCCCGCACGGTGCGCCAGCAACATCTCAATCGGCGTTCGCTCGCACCAAGTATCTCGAGCCTCCACCACGAACTCGCCAAGCTCCCGCCGCCGAATGCCGCGCGCCGCAATCGCCAACGCCGTCGCACTCTTGGTCAAACTCGCAAGATCGAAAATCGTCTCCGCGTCCCCACCCACCTCGAGCCGCCGATTCGACCAAACCCCGACCGCAACCCGATCCGCAACCCCCTCAAAAACAAGCCTCTCCGCAACCTCCCGCGCCTCCACCCCACCATCCCTACCAGAATCTCCTCTTCTCCTGCGACCCTCGCCGTCGCAGGTGCCTTCTTTGACGCTCTGCCGACAGGCGCGCTATCCTGAACCCCAATGGCCGAGTTTGTCTGGGAAGCACGCGCGGTCACCGGAGAGATCCGCAAAGGGCAGATGGAGGCGGACACGGAAGACGCTGTCCAGAACCGCCTGCGTCAACAGAAGCTCACGCCAACGAAGGTCAAGAAGAAGGGCGCTGGGCTCAATATCAAGTTTGGATCGGGCGTCTCCCAAAAAGACCTCGTCACGTTCACCCGCCTCCTCGCCACCATGATCGACGCCGGCTTGCCGATCGTGCAGTGCCTCGACATCTTGATGAGCCAGACCGACAATCCGAACTTCGCGAAGGTCATCGCCGACGTGAAATCGAGCGTCGAACAAGGCTCGACCTTCAGCGACGGTCTGCGCAAACACCAAGACGTGTTCGACTCGCTCTATTGCAACCTCGTGCAGGCAGGCGAGGCCGGCGGCATCATCGACACCATCCTCAATCGCCTCGCGGTCTACAACGAGAAGAGCGTCAAACTGAAGCGGCAGCTCCGCGGCG
>JAYVXK010000354.1:0-2025 GCA_043785265.1 Myxococcales bacterium
CTGGTGCGTCGTGCGGGCCCGAATTCTTTCCGCCGCTCCGTCGCTGATCGGCAAGAGTGTTGCCGCGTCCGCAAGCTTGGTCCGCTCGCTCGCGCACTCGACGGAGCAAGCGCATGGGTCACGGGGCTTCGTCGAGAGCAATCGAGCTCTCGCGCCACTGTGCGAATCGTCGAGCACGACGCATCCAACGGTCTCGTGAAACTGAGCCCCCTCGCGCATTGGACGAAAGACCGACTTTGGAGCTTCGTGCGCGCGAACGACATTCCGACCCACGAGTTGCACGCGCAGGGCTTCACTTCGATTGGCTGCGCTCCGTGCACGCGCGCAGTGGCGCCCGACGAGACGGATCGTGCGGGCCGTTGGTGGTGGGAAGACGAGACGCACAAGGAATGTGGACTGCACGCGCGAGGCTACTCATGAGATTGCCTCTCTTTGTCGATGTCACCGACAAGCTCGTCGTGCTGATTGGCGGTGGTCGTGTGGCCGCGGACAAAGGCATCGCGTTCGCCGATGCAGGCGCGCGGCTGCGTGTGATTGCGCCCGAGATTCAGCCACATCTCGCCCTTCGCGCGATCGAAGTTCGGGAGCGACAGTTCGAACCCAGTGACCTCGCTGGTGCCTGGCTCGTCGTGGCGGCTGCACCGACGGAGGTCAATCGTCAGGCTCGAGCAGCGGCAGACGCGCAACACACGTTCGTGATCTCGGTGGACGATCCCGCGAACTGCACGGCCTTCGGCGCGGCGCGTCTCGAACGAGGCGGCATCACGATCGCTCTTTCGTCGGATGGACACGCCCCCGCGCTCGTGTCGCTGCTCCGTCGTGCGATCGACGCCATCTTGCCAGACGATCTCGACGTGTGGTCGCGTCTCGCTGCGACTGAGCGCCGCGCATGGCGCGAAAACGGCGTCCCATTCGCGAAGAGGACGCCGCTCCTCTTGCGTGCTCTCAACGATCTCCAACACCGAGGTGCATTGTGATGAACATGGCAAAGACGCCGGGCCGAGTCGTGTTGGTAGGCGCCGGTCCAGGAGCTGCCGACCTGCTCACGTTGCGAGCCGCGCGCGCTCTCTCGGAGGCTGATCTGGTGCTCTACGACGCACTCGTCGATCAAAGCGTGCTCGATCTTGCGCCGAGCGCGCAGCGTTTCTATGTCGGAAAGCGCGCTGGCCGGCAGAACACGTCTCAAACGACGATCCACGCATTGATGATTCGCGCAGCCCGAAACGGTCGCAATGTGGTGCGACTCAAAGCCGGCGACCCGTTCGTGCTCGGTCGGGGAGGGGAGGAGGTCGTCGCGCTCGAAGCGGCCGGCATCCCTGTCGAGGTCGTGCCAGGGATCTCGAGCGCGATTGCTGGTCCTGCGGACGCAGGCATCCCGGTGACTCATCGCGGCTTGTCCGCGGGCTTGTTGATTCTGTCTGCGGTACCAGACACGCACTACCGGATCGTGCTCGCTGCACTGCCACCCCGATCTGTGACCGTGGTGTTGATGATGGCTCTTGGCGCGCGTCACGAGATCGCGACCTTTCTCGCCGAGGTCGGTTGGCCGAGAGATCTGCCGGTTGCGATCGTCTTGGGCGCGACGACCACTCGAGCATGGTCGTGGACCGGCATGCTCCACGAGCTCGGAACGGCTGAAATTCCAGTCGATCGCGCAAACTTGCCTGGATTGATTGTACTTGGCGAAGTCGTCTCGTTGTCAGACGTCGTCAATCGCGCACGCAGAGTCGAAAGCAATGAGGAGGCGTCTCGATGGAAACGACAAGCACACTAGGAAAAGCCAATCTCGATTTTGCGACGGGGAGTGATGTCGACACATTCGTCGAAACACTCGCTCGCTTCGAGCGCGGAGAGATCGACGCTGACGCGTGGCGCGCCTTTCGTCTGGTGAATGGAACATACGGGCAACGCCAAGAAGGCACGGCGTCGATGCTCCGCGTGAAAATCCCGCAGGGGATCTTGACCGCCGACCAGATACTCGCCATCGCGGACGTTGCCGATCGTCACTCGCGCGGCTTCTGCCAC
>JAYVXK010000355.1:0-6826 GCA_043785265.1 Myxococcales bacterium
TTGAACGCGCTCGTCAACGCGCCCACTTCGTCGATGGTGCGCACCGGCACGCGCTCGCCGGCTGGCTCGTTTTGCACGACCGCCATCGCAGAGACGCGCCTCGTCACATACGAGATGTCCATCTTCGCGTCGCGCGCGACCGAATACGCAACGACTGTCGCCACGCCCAGTAGCAAGGTCGTCAACGCGAGCAAGGCTTGAACGAGCGCCGGCGCGCCCTCTGGAGCACGCGGCACACGCACGAAAGACAGCACGAACGCATGCGGATCATTGGGCACTGCGGTCGCCGCGTAACGCGTGCGACCCATCGTCGTCGTCGCTTCTCCGTGCCCCGCGTGCACCATGGCGACGAGAGTCTTCGTGTCGGGCGCGCCGAGCGTGGCGTCGAGCATCACCTCGCCCGCATCAGACACGACGAGGACTTCTGCTCCCGTGCGACGCGCGGCCAATTGCACGGCGTCGAGCTTGATGGAGGGATCGAGCTTGCTGAGTCGTTCTCCAAGCAGAGTCGAGACCCATTCCGCGCGAGTACTTGCGTGGTCTGCGCTCGCGTCTGCGAGATGCGACAGACCCACGGCTCCGATGGCAGCGGCGACTGCGATGCCCACGATCACGACCAGCAATGGCGCTAAAACCACGAGCGGCCACCGACGTTCGCTTCGTCCTCGCCCTTCGCCGTCGGCTGGCGGAGGTCGACTCGAGAGGGTCGCGAGGAACGTCATGCGCTGCGCGATGATAGAGCGACACAGAGATGTTTCCCAAACCGTGCCAAAACGTTCCCGCGAACCTCCACGATCAGGCTTGATTTACAGTGGTTTCCGCTGCCACGAGATGACGCATTGCGTGGGCTCTTTTCGATGGACGAACGTCGATGCCGGCGTATGGTGTGAATGAAGCCTAGGCCGTTCGACACAGATTTTTTCGATGGGCCGGAGGAAGTGGAAAGGGGGTTGGGAATGAGGAAGCACAAGCGAGGGTTGTTGCGACACGCCATGAGTGCCGCAAGCGACATCAAGCAAGCTCCGCAACCCCTCGAGAGCGGCACCTACCTAGTGAACGCGAGCGAAGTGACTTCTGGCAAACGCATCGCTCCTAAGCAGATCGCCGATCAAGTCACGCTCATCGTCTACGGTTGGCACAATGTCGAACCCGGCACGCTGTCGTGGGTGTTCCCCAGTTACGACGCAGCCATGAGCGCGGCGGGCGCGATGCGCAACGCCGTCCGCTGGGCGATCGTCGCGGGCAAGCGTTGGACGACTCTCGACGAAGCGCGCGCACACAACGCCGTGCTTGCCGAACAGGACTAGCCTCGTTCCGAGAGCGTGGCTCGGTGGACCATCCACGGGCGCTTCGCCTGGATCAAGGACTGACTGCGACGCCAACAGAGTCGAGCTCTGGCAGACGCTCGAGACGCTCGAGACGCTCGAGACGTGAGCGTGCCTTGCGACTAGTGGTCGTGATCTTCGTGTGCGAAGCGCTCGAGTGCGGCGAGCATTTCGGGGGTGGGCTTGAGCATCTGCGTGCCTTTCGGGCTTTGTACTGCCCACGCCCATGAGCCGTCTTCGAGCGCGACACGCTCGACCTCGCCGCGCTGCTCTGCATGAAACAGCGCATGCGCCATCTGCTCGGGAGTCATGCTCGGACCGCCAATGCTCGCGAGCTTTCGACTTGCTGCAGCGGCGAGCGCGTTCTTCTTCTTTTTCGAAGCCATTTTTGGCCTCTTAGCACAATGATTACTGATTGCGCTTGATCACGTGGAAGCCGAACGGCGTCTCGATCACTTCGCTGATCTCATTGACCTTGAGAGCGAAGGCCGCATCACTGAAAGGTTTGACCATGCCCTCGCGTTTGAACTTACCAGCGGACCCAAGTCGATCGCGCGAAGCCGCGTCGTCGGAGTAGGTCTTTGACAAGTCGGCCATGTCTTCCCCAGCGAGAGCTTTTTTATGCACTTCTTCCGCGCGCGTTTTTGCTTCGCTCTTGCTGCGAGTCACATTCGCAGGTGCGCCTTTGGCACCTTTGTAGGCAACGAGCACATGCTGACACGCGACCGATTCTGGCGGGGCAGCGTCCACGACTTGCGGCGGAGCCGTCACGCTCGGCGCAGCAGACGCGACAGCCACAGACGAAGCTGCCGTGACCGGCGGAGCCGTGTTTTCAGCCTTTTTTTCGTCACACGCCGTCGCGAGGACGACGAATGCAACCAGGAGCGTTCTCTGCATCACGAAGGCATCGTCGCATTGTCGATGGCCGTCGCCAAGCTACCAAGCGCTCACGCGTTCAATCACTGCTCAGTCTGTTGCTCCGGGAACATGCACTGACAAACGCTGTCGTGACGGAAGCAGAGAACCATTTCGACCGTAGGACGTAGACGAAAGCGAAGAAAATGCGAACAGCCGCCGCCTGGAAAGTCTCGACGATAGCGGCGCTCGCAGCAGCCGCGTTCTTTGCCATTCATCCCATTCGCCAAACCGCGACGAGCTCCACTCTCGCGATGACGACCAAAGCGACGCCCCATGCGTCGAGTGTGGGTGGCGGATTCTTCGGGTTCTTTGGCGGATCGAGCGAGTCCGGCGACGGCACGGCCCCGCCCGCTCACGTGGGCAAGTACCTCGATGCGCTGCGTACGGCGCAGTCGCCCACCAAAGCGTGTGAAGCACTGAGCGAGCTCCAAGAGTCGGCCGATGGCGACGAAGAAGCGATCGCCGCCATCGCCGACGCCGCGAGCCCCAAGAGCGCGCTGATGACGCGTTCGTGCGCGATACAGGCACTCGGCGCTCTGCACTCTGCATCGGCCACGAGCTGGCTGATTGACCTGACCAACGACAAGGACCGCGATATTCGACGTGACGCGATGTACGCGCTCGCACGCAAGCAGGACGACCGTTCTGCGCGCGACGCCGTGTTCGCCGCCGCTCACAGCGAGGACCACGACACGCGAATGACAGCGCTGCTCGCCGCAGGGACTTCGCATCTCGAGGGGTCTGGACCTCTCTTGATCGAGGCGCTGAAGACCGAACACGGTTCAACGCGAAGCGAGCTGATTCAGGCGCTTGGCGAGACTCACGACCCCGCTGCTGCGGTCGTACTCGCCGCAGCGTTGAAGGACGGCACGAGCGATTCGCGCGAGTCGGCGATACAAGCGCTCGGCGAGCTGGGTGGCGATCAAGCAAGCGTTGCGCTGGGAGAGGTGCTGCGTGAAGGCTCGGGACAAGACTCCAACTTGGCGGCCGCCGCGCTCGCTCGCATCGGAGATCCCAACGCGCGCCTCGCACTGATCGACGCGACCAAGAGTGATCGTCGGGCGATTTCTGGCGCGGCGCTTCGATCGCTTTCTACGCTCGAAGGCGACGACGTGCGCCAAGTCATGATCGACTCGCTCGGATCGGGCGACAGTCAAGCCATCAACACGGCGTCGACTTACTTCGGTCAACACAAAGACGAGACCGCATTGCCGGCGCTCACTGCACTGGCGAACACCAGCTCGCAAAGGACCGCGGCAAACGCACTGACGGCCATTGCATCGATTGGTGGTGACCAAGCCAAGCAGGCGCTCATCGCGCTCGCGGCGCGTCCGAGTTTTGCGCAGGGTCAAGCGCTCGATCAACTCTCGCAAATGCCTGGTGGCGAAGCAGACGCTCGTCGGATCGCGATGGATCTCGTGAAAGACAAGGGTGGCAACGCCGCGAGCTCCGCGCTCGGTCTCTTGTCCCGTGATGGCTCTCCTGAGGCGCGAGACATGCTGATTGACGTGGCCAAACACGGCAACGGCAACATGAGCTCAGAGGCACTCTCCGCGCTCGCACAACAGGGTGACCCCACGTCTTTGCGTGCGGTCCAAGACATCGCGCAAAACGGCAAGACCAGCGACGTGCGTGGGCAAGCGATGATGGCGCTGGCTCAATCTGGCGATCCCAAACTCGCGAGCGTGTTCGCAGCCGGCATCAAAGACAAAGACCCCGGCGTGCGACGCACGGCTCTCTCGGGTCTCGCTGCGATTGGTGGTCCCAACGCAGAACGCGCGCTGCTCGATGCGAGCAAACCCGGTGACGACAAGTCGCTTCGTTTGATGGCCGTCCGTTCTCTCGCGCGTGTGGGCACGCCGGCGGCGACTGCGCAACTCGAACAGTTGGCGCTCGACAAAGATCCGAACGTCGCGGCGAGCGCAGTGATGACCCTGTCGCAGGCCTCGCCCGACCGCGCTGGAATGCTGGCAGATCGCGCGATGAAGTCAGACGACAAGCGACTTCGCGCGAGCGTGGTGCAATCCGCGCCGAACCTTCCGCCAGAGACCGCACGCCGCGTGTTGCTCTCAGCGGTGCATGATTCGGATTCTGGCGTCGTGCAGAGCGCCATCTCGCAGCTCGCTCAACTCGGTGGCCCGGAGGCGCAACGCGCGCTGCTCGACGTGCTCATGGACCGCGAAGCCTCGAAGGACCTCAAGCAATCAGCCGCTCAGGGTTTGGAGGACATGGGGGGCGCTGCAGCACGCGACAACTCGACGCTCATCCAGCAATACAAAGACGCAGACGAGTCTTCCGGACAAGACGGCGAGTCGTTCGAGCGCGGCGACTTCGGCGATGACGACGAAGGCTAGTTCGAGCCAAAAACGAGGTCCCAGTTCGAGCGGTACGACTCAGTCGCGACATTCGCTGGCCCTTTGCTTTCACGTTTTTTGGGGCCCTCGAGCACCACGTCCACGTCACACAGATTCGAACCGTCGCGTGGGGTGAGCTTGACGACTTCGCCGGTGATGGGCTTGCCGTCTTCGAGTGCGCGCAGTTCGCCAACGGACACTTCGTCGTCCTTCAAACGAATCACCGTGGCGCCTTTGTTGTCGGCAGTGCGTCCGGTGATCAGTGCAACGTCTTTGTCGCTCACGCTCGATATCGTAGCCCGCAAAGTGGCTGCGGGCGAGCGCGGGAGAGAATCCGGCGAGGTGCGCAAGGTGATCGGAGGCCTTGCGATCCACATGCGCGCGCAGAGAGCGCGGCAATGCGCTAAATCAGTCGCGTGGACCACCGAGAACTCAAGGCCAAGCAGCTCGCTTTTTTTCTCGAGCGCGTGGTCAGCGATCAAGCCAAAACCGATTGGCGCGCGCATGTCCGTGATGGAATCTCTACGCTGCTGGAGTCTCCGCTTGGTGAGGTTGCGAGCGCGGAGTCGCTCGATCGGGCGATCGTGGCGGCTCTGCGAAGAGAGTCTTTCACACGCGCGATCAGGCCCATTTCTAGGTCGATTCATCTCGACGTCGTTCGCTCGCTTCGCATCGATAAGACGAAGGTCGGCGTCTATGTTCCAAAAGAAGCGCGCGAAAAGATCGACGCGTTGCTCGCTAGGCCGAAGCTTGCTTCCGAGAAGTTGCTGCGGCGCGTGCTCGAACAAGACGCAATGGAAGAGACCATGCGCGACGTGCTCTACGACGCGCTCAAAGAGTTCAACGAGAAGGTCAACCCGTTCGTCGCCGATTGGGGGCTGCCAGGCCTCGTCAAAAAACTCGGCCCGTTCGGCTTCGGTCCGGTGGGCAAAGCCATCGACGGTGTGCGCGCGGAGTTCGACAAGCGCATGGAGCCGGAGATGCGCAAGTTTCTCAAAACGTTCTCGCGCAAGGCGCTGACCAAGACTGGCGACCTGATGAGCAACAACGACGGCTCGCAGAAATTCATCGAGCTGCGCAAAGCCGTGGTGAGTTGGATCTACGAACAAGAAATTCGCGAGTTCATGACGGGCGTCGACGACGAGGGCGCCAAGCTCGCTCACGGCGCCACGCTCGACATCATCGAACACGTCTCGCTACTCGACGAGATGAAGAAGAGACGGCGCGAGGCGATCGTGGCATTTTTTAGCCTCCACAAGAACGATCCCGTCCGCAAGGTGATGGCCGACTATGGCGGCGCGCCCGACATCGACACAGACGCGCTCGCCGACGCGACATGGCCCGCGCTCGCGAAGTTGCTGTCGAGCGAACCCGTACGCGCGCAATTCGCAAAATTGCTGGACGAGTTCTGGGACTCGGTCGCCTAGCGTCGAAGTAACTTCCACACAGTCACGAACGTTGATTTAGAACGTGAGTGTGAAGCCGCCCATCGCGCCACCGCGCGTCGGCGAGAAGGTGGGTCGCAGCGAGAGCGCTTCGTGTTTGAGACCGCGCGCGGCTTCCCAGTGTTCGAGAGCGACCTCTGCCGGTCCGCGCTGAAACCACATCTGTCCAATGCCCGACCCAATCGCGACGACGGCAGAGACGCCGGTGAGTGTGCCAAGCACGATGCGATCGTCTGGAGTGAACAACGTCGAGACACCAAAGAAAATCGCGAGCCCACCAAGCGCCGCGCCGACGACGATGTTGGTGATGCCGCCAATGCGCCGTGAAGTGGTGTCACTCTCTGCCATCTGCCGAAGCGCCTCCTCTCCCTCACGCAAACGCTGATCTGCTGTAAATTTAGGGTCTTCAGCAAAGGGTGCGTACGCCTCGTAGAGACGCTCGATCGGTGTCTGTCCAAACAACCCAAGCACCGACGAGAGCAGTCCGAGTCCGCCAGTGCCGATGATGATGTACGAAATGTCTTTGCGAGCGTTGTCTCCATCAGCGGCGGTCGTGAGACTGACGACCCCAGCGACGACCACTCCTGCACCCGCAAGCGTGGAGAGCACGCCGTTGAAGTAGCGCCCAGTGCGAGCACGCGAAGCCTCGAGCCTGAGCATGTCGCGAAACCGAAGCGGCAAATCATCGTCAACCGACGCAGGGAGCGCAGACGGGGACGGGGACGGGTTCGGGTTCGGGGACGGAGACGGGTTCGGGGACGGGTTCGGAGGCGGAGACGGGTTC
>JAYVXK010000356.1:0-6825 GCA_043785265.1 Myxococcales bacterium
GACCAGCGGCCCGGTGTGGATGCCGATGCCCACCGCGAGCGGGGACTGATCCTTCTCCATCCGGCGGCGGTTGAACTGGCCGAGCACCTCGCCCATCTCCAGCGCGCAGTGGACGGAGCGGACCACGTCGTCGGGGTGCGCCACGGGCGCGCCCCACAGCGCCATGATGCCGTCGCCCATGAACTTGTCGAGGGTGCCCTCGTACTTGAAGATGGCCTCGACCATGCGCTCGAAGTAGCCGTTGAGCATTTCGATCATGGCCTCGGGCGCTGCTCCCTCGCTCATGCGTGTGAAGCCTCGAATGTCGCTGTTGAAGACCGTGCAACTGTCGACCAGCGCTCCGCCGAGCTTCACTTCGAGTTTGCCGCTGATGACTTGCTCGGCGACGTTGGGTGAGAGCAACCGACTGAAGCGCTCGCGCGTCACGATCTCTTGCTCGAGCTTGCGCGCGATCAAGTTGTTCTCGATGAACAAGGCCGCCTGATTGCCGACTGCCGTGATGATTTCGAGGTCTTTTTGCTGGAATTGCGCGAGCGACTCGCTGTCGAGCCACACAGCACCAAGGACGTCTTGTTCGTGCAGCAGAGGCACCACGATCGCACTCGAGATGCGATTGAGGATCATCGATTTGCCTTTGGACGCAGCAAAGTCCATCGACGCATCGTGTGTGAGTACGCTCGCCTTCTCTTTGATCACGTGATTGAGAATGGTCGACGACACTTGGATCGCAGCGTCCGTTCCGTCACGACGGCGTGCCGCGCGGGGCTGCAAGGAGCCATCGCTCTCGCGCAGCATGATGACGCCGCGGTCTGCGTTGACGAACTTGAAGAGCGCCAACAAGATTTTTTCGAGCAGCTTGTCGAGATCGCGCTCTTTGCCGATGTCGCGCGTGAGTTCCCACGTGATGCGGAGTCGCTCGTAGTCGAGACGCAGTTGCTGCGGGTCTTTGGAGATCTGGTCGTAAGGCAAAAAGCCTTTGGTGAGCGCCGCGATCTGCGTGCCAATCGCACGGGCGGAGTCGAGGACATCGACGCGTGTCCCACCAAACGACGGCGGACGGTTTGGCTTGGGCATGCCGAACGGCGCAGTTTGCGGGGCCTGCGCCATCGGCATCTGCGCATAGGGCTGCATCGCGGGCGGCATCCCTGGCTGCTGCGGATAGCCGTGTTGCTGCGGCGGTGGCTGTTGTTGTTGTTGTTGAAGCGGCGGATAGGCAGGACCACTCGGCGCGCGCGGTTGCATCGGCGGAGGTTGATAGGGCGCTTGCTGTTGCGGCTGCTGCCACGGTTGTTGCGGCTGCTGCTGCTGCGCTCCCTGTTGCGGCGGCAGCGGCTGCTGAACCGCGCCGGGACTGATCGCGCTCGGTCCATAGGGCAGTGGGGCGCTCAAATCGTCATAACGCGCACGTGTGGACCCGAGGGCGATCTCGTCGCCGTGTCGCATCAGTTGTTCGCCCCGCACGCGCTCGCCGTTGATGTAGGTGCCGTTGAGGCTGCCTAGATCGCGCAAGATGAAGTGCCCGTCCCGCTGCTCGATGATGCAGTGCTCTTTCGAGACGATCTTGTCGAGAAGTTGGATCGAATTATTGGGATGCCTGCCAAGGCTGTTGATGGCACGCAAGTCGATCACTTGCTGGCCATCCATCGTCGCGAGGATCAGTCGAGCCATGGGCGAGGGAGGTCTCGACTACCGACTGTAGCCCAATGCAGTTGTCGATGACAGAGGGAAGGGATCAATGCTGATTGTGCCTTTAGATGGCCTGATCGGACGCAGTCGAGGGCCGTATCGGCCATTTTTGGGGTAGCTGTGCGTTCGGGTCTGTTCAAAATCGCGTCCGACGCGGTAGTGCTAAGAAGAATCGGAGTTCAAGGTGACCGACCCGCAAGCATCTCCGAGCGCCCCCCCAGCGACGCGCCCATCGAGCACGGAAGACGACGTCCCCCAGTCTTCTGCGTCGGCGGACGAGTCGGAGCATGGTCAAGACCAGGCAGACAAGCAGCCTTCCGTTCTGCCGTGGAATGCCGTCGCGCACGCACCAGGCAAAATCGATCCTCGCGTGCAACTGCGCGTGAGCGTCCAAGCCGCCGCGATGCACACCGATTCGCTGCTCCTGCCAGAGCAGCCGAGAGAAAGCTCCGGACGTTTCGAGCTCGTGTCCTCGGTCGCGCGCAGAGCGTTGGAGTTGGGGCTCGCCGCGCGCGAGCCGAGCTTTCATGTGTTCGTCGCTGCAGACCCTGACGTGATGATCGATCTCGACGTCGTTCGTTACGCCGAACGATACGCGGTGCAAAAGCGCGAGCACGGACACGCGGCTCCGATGGATATCGTTTATGTGCACGACTTCGAGCATCCCGAAGCGCCGCGTGCGCTGTTGTTGCCAGCGGGGGGAGGCGCAGAGCTCGCTCGCGCGATGGCGGCATTGGTGGCGCAACTCTCCGAGTCGGTTCCTACGATCGCCGAGGCAGAGGACATCAAGCAGAACGTCACCTTGCTTTCGCAAGATCTGGAGCAAAAAACGCGCGTGGTTTTGAGCGGATTGGAGTCGACGGCGAAGAACTTTGGCTTCGGCGTGCGGCCAGTGCAGGGCGGCGTGCAGACGTTTCCGATCCTCCACGGCAAGCCCCTGACCGCAGAACAATTCGAAGCGCTCGACGAGTCCACGAAGCGTGCGCTCTCTGGATCAGAAGCAAAGCTGACCCGCGAAGTAGAGAAGGCAGCGCGTCTCGTCCGCGATGAGAGCGCGCGTTTCGAGGCGCGACGCGAAGAGGCTTTTTCAGAGGCGGCGCGCACCTTGATTAGTGAGGCCACGCAGCAACTGCTCGCGACGTTCTCGCACTACGGCGACGACGTGCGCATCTATCTCGAGCAAGTGGCGACTGCGTTGGCGATCGATTGGTCCGATCTCGTCATCACCGACGAAGACGAGGGCGAAGAGCAAAAAGGAGATCCCGAGCACGCGACACGACTCGGAAGATTTGCCGTGAACGTGCTCGTGACGAGTGATCCCAATGCGCCGCCGCCTGTGATCTACGACACCAACCCGACGTATCCGCACCTGTTTGGTTATCTCGAGCGACGTGCGCGCTATGGCGTGCTGCTCACAGATTTTACGCGCATACGCCCAGGGTCGATTCATTACGCGTCAGGCGGCGTGCTGGTCGTGCGAGCGGCGGATGTGCTCACGGACCCTATTTTATGGGAGCGTTTGAAGCGCGTGCTGCGCGAGAGGCAGATCGGTGCAGAAGATCCCCTCGGTCCGCTGGGTCTCTACGCGACGTCGCTACGTCCGGTGCCGGTGCCCGTGCGCGTGCGTGTCGTGCTGATCGGTCCGCCCGAACTCTATGCGGCTTTGCTCGACAGCGACGCCGACTTCGCCGCGCTCTTTCGCGTGAAGGTGGAGGTCGAGCGATCGATTCCTCGCACGATGGAGCGTCTCGTCGCGCTCGACGCTTACCTGATGGCCATGGCGACCGAGCGCGAGTGGGGCGAGTTCAATCGAGAGGCGCGCGCGCGTCTGCTCGATCTCGCGACGCGTCTGGCGGGCGATCGCGAGAGACTCACCTTGTCCCTCTCGCCGCTCGAAGAAACAGCCGTATTCGCGAGCGCTCTCGCTGCAGCGCGCGCCATCGCCGAAGAGAAACCACCTGCGCCGCCTGCCGAAGCGGGCAGTGGCGACGAGCGCCCGACGCTCGAGACGCCGAGCAGTTCGTCGGCTCCATTCCGTGCTTCGATCCGTCCGCCAGCTCCGACG
This sequence comes from Myxococcales bacterium, assembly GCA_043785265.1. GTDB lineage: Bacteria > Myxococcota_A > Polyangia > Polyangiales > Polyangiaceae > JANYHY01. Next base: position 3,752 of record JAYVXK010000356.1, read on the forward strand.
ATCGTGACCGCTGACGATGTCGACCTTGCGTGGCGCGAACGTCGAGAGAGACTCGGGGCCGCGGAGAGACACATTCGCGAACTCACCGTGCGTGGCGAAGTTGCGCTCGACACGAGCGGTGCGCGCGTGGGCGTGGTCAACGGATTGTCGGTATTTTCTGCCGGTGACGTCGAGTTCGGCCAGCCGATGCGCATCACCGCGGTCGTCGCGCTCGGTCGCGAAGGCATCATCGATGTCGAGCGCGAAGCTCAACTCGGCGGCGCGATCCACACCAAAGGCGTCGCCATCTTGCGCGGGTATCTCGGTCGCATGTTTGGTCAAGAGAGGCCGCTGTCACTCCGCGCACAGCTCGCGTTCGAACAAAGCTACGGCGAGATCGACGGCGACAGCGCATCGAGCGCAGAACTGTTCGCTGTGATTTCTTCGCTCGCCGAGTTGCCGATCGATCAAGCGCTCGCAGTCACAGGCAGTGTCAACCAGCTCGGAGAGATCCAAGCGATCGGCGGACTCTGCGCCAAGATCGAAGGCTTCTTCGACTTGTGTGTCGCCCGCGGATTGACCGGAAAACAAGGCGTAATGATGCCTCGACCGAACCTGCCGCATCTCGTGCTCCGCGACGACGTCGTGCGCGCGATCGAGACTGACCAGTTTCATCTGTGGGCGTTCGAGTCTGTGTCACAAGGCATCGAGCTGCTCACGGGAGTGCCAGCGGGAGAGAGAGATTCGTCCGGTCGCTTCCCTGCGTCGAGTGTGTTTGGTCGCGTCGAGCGTCGTTTGATCGAGATCGCAGAGCGCCTACGACAGGCCGAAGCACCCGCCCGACACGAGGGCCACGACACACCAAAAGACGCATCGGAGACGGACCTCAGCGACCCAAGTGATTTCCGCGTGCGCTAGACTGTGCGCATGCATTGGTCACGTTTCGCGCTCGTGTCGGTCTTGGTTGCATGCTCCTCGGCCGCTGGACCCACGGTCGATCCCGCCGCGGGCATCGCAGACGGTTGTGATCCGCTCGTGCCCGAACAGTGCGGTTTTCCGCTACCGAATGACTTTTGGCGATCTGCAGATGGTCACATCAACTTTGGCGCGACCACACTGCCGGTCAACAACGCCACGAACAAACAGATCGATCCCGCGACGTGGAACAAGCACGACGGCTTCTCACCAGGACAAGAGCTCGTCACTTTCTTGCCGCACCGGCCTCCTGGGGGAGACTGGCGCTCCGTACACACTGTTGCTCGACCGCAGCGTGGACTTCAGCGGTTTCAAGTTCCTGCTCAAAGGCAGCTACCCGCGCGGCATGGATCTGCGCATGATCTTCGCGCTCATGCAGATGAGTTGGGATCGCACCGAGCCTGATGGATACTTGCCGTACATCCGCCAAAACATGCTGCCAAACACGCCTGCGCACGAGGTGCTGATGCACATCGCGATTGGCGATCATCAAGTGTCTCCGCTCGGCGCGCATTTCATCGCTCGCACGATCGGCGCAAAAAACATGAAGCCGGTGAATCGTTCCATCTGGGGCATCGAAGAAACAGACGCGCCGTTCACTGGGTCCGCGATGGTGGAGTTCGATTTTGGTTTGAACGCGCCCATCAACAACATTCCGCCGTCTGGACCCGACTATGGCAATGACCCACACGATTCTGTCCGCGTGCTCCCCAACGCGATGGACCAAGCGAATCACTTTCTGCGCACAGGCGAAGTGAAGGCGTACTGCAGCGGTCCCTGCAAAGGGACTTGAGCTATGCTCACTCGCCCGTGACACTCGCGTCATTGTTTCGTCCAGAGTTGCGCGATCTGACCGCGTATGTTCCGGAGGTCCCAGACGGGATCGAGGTGCGTCTCGACGCGAACGAAGCGCCGCCGAATTCGTCGCCACGCATTCGCGAAGTGATCGCTGACGCGGTCAGCAAGACGGCATTAGAGAAGTATCCCGACGCGCGCGCATCGGCGTTGAGAGAAGCCATCGCAAAACGGACTGGCGCGAATGCGGCTGATTTACTGGTCGGCAGCGGATCGGACGAAGTCATCTCTCTCTTGCTGACCGCGGTGTGTCACCCAAGAGGAGGGACGCCGCAGCCGCTGATGATGACCGCCACGCCGACATTCGTGATGTACCGAGTGACCGCGCGGGGTCATGGATGGAAGCCGATCGAAGTGCCGCTCGATGCGGCTTGGGATCTCGATGTGCACGCGATGAAGCGAGGGATGGAGATCCTCACGCCCAATGTGATCTTCATCGCGAGTCCAAACAACCCCACCGGCAATTGCATGAGTGAGGATCGCCTTTCGGAGGTCGTGTCGATCGCAAAAGACGCGCTCGTGGTCATCGACGAAGCGTATGTCGACTATGCGCCGGGCTCTCTCGGATCGTGGCGCGCCAAGCACCAGAATGTCGCCATCTTGCGCACGGTCTCCAAGATCGGTCTGGCCGCGTTGCGTGTCGGTTGGCTCGAGGCAGACCACGCCGTCATCGGGGAGATCGACAAAGTTCGGCAGCCGTTCAATGTGAGCGCGACGAGTCAGGCCGCCGCGACCGCAGTGCTCGAGCACGCATGGGACGAGGTGACGTCGCACGTGACAGCGATCAAGTCAGAGCGCGAGCGCGTGACGCGAGAGATGAAGGCCTTCGACATTGTCGTCACACCGAGCGACGCGAACTTCGTGTGGATCAAGACGCCGAAGCCAGCAGAGGCCGTATTTTCAGGGCTCGCGCAACACGGCGTGCTCGTACGAAGCTTTCACAAAATCGGCGGCCGCATGTCCCACCAGTTGCGCGTGACCATCGGGTCCGCGAGCGACAACGACCGCATGCTGGATGCGCTGCGCGGGTGTATCGGCTAACACTCGTTGCTCACGCCCACAGCCCTTCGATCAGGAGGCACGCTTGGTGCGGGTCAGGCCATCCCATGAAACGGCTCGTCGCATCTCGCCCGCTGGCCGCCAATTCGTTGCGCAAGGCTTCGACCTCCGCGCACCGTGACGCGTAGACTCGCTGTCGAGCGGCGACCGACAATAGTCCGTCCAGCCACTCGTCGATGCGATGCGCGAGTGCGGCGTGTGCAGCT
>JAYVXK010000357.1:0-2021 GCA_043785265.1 Myxococcales bacterium
GTGGCGGAGGCGGAGATGGAGCGGCACAAGCTCGAGTGCGCGACATTGGGAGTGCGCTGGTAGTCGGGCGACAGGGCCCACACAACGCCGCCATTGGAAGGGTCGAGCTTTGCGAAGAAGCTATGGAGGGCGAGCGCGCTGTTGCTCGGGGGAATGGTCACAGCCTTGGTCCCGAACATCAGGCTCGAACTGCTGGTCGTGCCGACGATGTAAATGGCGTTGCCGTCAGTCGCGATTCCCGACGCGGACTCATCGCCGGCGCCACCAAAGGTTTTCGCCCAGACTGGCAGCTTCGTCTTTGCGTCGAGCTTCATGACGAAGATGTCGTCACCTTGCGTCGATGGGATGTTCACATTCGTCAGCGTGAGTGGCTCGGACACCGCACCCGCTACATACACATCGCCATAGACGTCGACGACAACAGCGTTGAATGCAGACTTGGCCACGAGAGGGAGCGTCCAAGTGGGATCGACTGCGGGCGCGTCAGCCGCGACGTCCACCGACGCATCCCCGGGAGGCGCGACTTGGTCAGGGATCTTGGAAGCGTCCAGATCCGAACTGGTGGGGGTGTCGCCGACACATTGGACAAGCGACAAGCAAAGTGCAGAAACGACAAGGAGCGGAAAACGCATGCGCGCAGCCTATCGCGACACCGCTGCCTCTGCCATCACTGTTGGTTCGATCGGTACCAGTTCAAAGTCGTGCGAACGCCTGTTTCTAGGTCGATTTTGGCTTTCCAACCGAGAGCAGAAAGCTTGCTGACGTCGAGCAACTTGCGCGGCGTGCCATCGGGTTTGGTCTTGTCGAAAACGATCTCTCCGGTGAACCCCACCGCACTCTTGATGATCTCTGCCAGCTGCCGAATGCTCACGTCTTGGCCAGTGCCCACGTTGATGGCGATCGCATCGTCGTAGTGATCCATCAAAAAGACGCACGCGTCCGCGAGATCGTCGACATGCAAAAACTCACGGAGCGGTGTCCCCGAGCCCCACACGGTCACGCTCGGCTCGTTCTTGTTTTTGGCCTCCACGAATTTGCGAATCAACGCGGGCAGCACGTGTGAGCTCTGCAGATCGAAGTTGTCGCCCGGACCATAGAGGTTGGTGGGCATCGCGCTGATCGCGCACAAGCCGTGTTGCTTGCGATAAGCGCGCACCATCTCGATGCCCGCGATCTTCGCGATCGCATACGCCGAGTTCGTCGGCTCGAGTGCACCCGTGAGCAGCGCGCTCTCGGGGATGGGTTGTGGGGCCAAGCGTGGGTAGATGCACGACGACCCGAGCAAGAGCAGCTTCTGCACTTTGGACAAGTGCGCCGCGTGAATCACACTCGACTCGATCAACAAATTCTCTCGCAGAAAGTCCGCCGGAAACCTGTCATTCGCCAGAATCCCGCCAACCTTCGCCGCCGCCAAATACACATGCGTCGGCCGCTCGCTCTCAAAAAAACCCAACACCGCCCGCGCATCCATCAAATCAAGTTCCGCACGCGTCCGCACTACCAACCGATCGCCCAACCCAGCCAATTCCAGCCGCCGCACGATGGCGCTCCCCACCAATCCCCGATGCCCCGCAACAAAAATCTTCACAACGCCGTCCTGAGGAGTGCGGTGGTTTTCGTCGAGACCAAGCGAGCGCTGCGGCGGGGCGAGGAGCCGTACTCCTGTACGGTGACGACCCCCGCCGCCGCGCCCGCGCCGGTATCGGCGAAAAACACCACACTCCTCACCAGTCGTCGCGCTCGGTGCCAGAGCGCCCGGGGATTTTGGAGTCGCGGATGGCGAGGTCTCGTCGGGCGCGGTCGAGATCGTAGTCGACCATGATGGTCACGAGTTCGTCGAAGGTCACCGTCGGCTTCCACCCGAGCTTGGTGCGAGCTTTGGTGGCGTCGCCCAACAAGTGGTCGACCTCGGCGGGTCGGAAGTAGCGTGGGTCGATCTCGACGTGTTGCTTCCAGGACAGCTCGAGATAGCCAAACACCTTCTCCAAAAATCCTCGCACCGAGTGACTCTCTCCAGTGGC
>JAYVXK010000358.1:0-6814 GCA_043785265.1 Myxococcales bacterium
GTCCAATTTTCACGGGCGAACGAGACTCATCGACAAGATGTGGCAGCGGAGACGCAGAGGCTCTATTCCTTCGGCGAGCGATGAATCTCAGCACACAGGATCGGTCGGCAAGGCCCGAAACGCAACTTCTCTTCGGTTTGGTGGGCCGGAGGGCCCAGCGGCCCTGGGCGCATGCGCTCTTGGGCCTCGCGCTCGCGTTGGGGGGGGCGCTGGTTGCATGTGAAGGGTGCAAGGGGACCACCTCGCCAAGAGGCGGTGGCGCGGCCTCGACTGAGGTCCCCACATTGCGGCTGTATCTGGTCAGCGATCTCGCTGGCGCGCTCGAACCATGCGGTTGCGTGAAAGATCAGTTGGGCGGGTTGGATCACGCCGCAGCATTCATTCGCGCAGAGCAGCCGCACGCGCCCAACGCCGCACTGCTCTCCGCAGGGCCGCTCTTCTTCATGGACCCCACGCTGCGCGAAGAGCGACGCGCCCAAGAGATCGCAAAAGCAGAAACACTCTCACTGGCTCTCAAGGACCTCGGCTTGGTCGCGTTTGCTCCAGGTCGCAACGACTGGGCGGCGGGCCAGGATGAATTGTTGAAGTTGCAGGCCAACACGAGCGGATCCATCGTGCTGGCCAACCTCACCACACCCACCCCCAACGCTTGGGTGACCTCCATGGTGCGCGAGATCGGCGGAGTGAAGGTCGCGTTCGTGGGAGTGGCGACTCTCGACGCAGAGGGGTTGCCGGCCGCGAGTCCGACTCCGACGCCGCCAGAAGACGCGATCAAGAGGGAGGTCGAAACCCTACAAAAACAGGGTGTGCAAGTGATCATCGCGATCGCCGCAGTCGGTCGTGGAGAAGCCAAGCGCATCGCAGACGTGGCTCCGAGCCTCACGGCGGTCCTCGTCGGATCGAGTTCGCTCGGCGGCGACGTGAACACCGACACACCTTCTGCTGAGCGCGTGGGCGACGTGCTCATCGCGCAAACGGGCAATCACCTGCAGACCGTCGCGACGCTCGACTTTTTCGTGCGCGGCGGCGACTTCAAGTTCGCGGACGCGAGCGGCCTCGACCAAGCCAAGAAGCGCGAAGACCTGGTGCGCCGCATCGACGACCTGCGCGCGAAGATCGCGACATGGGAAAAAGAAGGCAAGGTGCAACAGGGCGACATCGACGCGCGTCGCATTGATCTCGCCAAGCTCGAAGAAGACAAGAAGGCGCTCGACACTCCCCCTGCGCCCGCCACCGGGAGTTTTTTCCGCTACACGGTGACCGAAGTGCGGGACTCATTCGGCAAAGACGACGTCGTCGGTAAGCGATTGCTTGCCTATTACAAGCAAGTGAACGACTCGAACAAAGCCGCGTTTGCGACCAAATTGCCGCAAAAACCAGCGGCCAATGAGCCCTCCTACGCAGGCATCGACGCGTGCACGACGTGCCACGAGCCCGAACGAAAGTTCTGGGAGAAGACCGCGCACAAGGGCGCGTATGTGACGTTGTCGTCGCAGTTCAAAGAGTTCAACCTCGACTGCGTGAGCTGTCACGTCACGGGCTACGACAAGCCCGGTGGCAGCACCGTCGCGCATGTCGAAAAACTCGAGTCCGTGCAATGCGAGGTCTGTCATGGTCCATCGTCCAAGCACGTCGCCAATCCCAAGGTAAATCCTCCGGTGCCCCGCCCAGGTCCCGATGGCTGTCCGTCCTGTCATCACCCGCCGCACGTCCACACCTTCGACTCCGCAGCGAAGATGTCCGAAGTGATCGGACCCGGTCACGGCCGGCCGCTTTAACGTTTTTCGCCAGCGGCGTGTTGCGCGATCGCATCGAGGAGCATCTCGCCGTGCGTGACGAAGAGATCGTTGTGATGTCCGCCCTCGATGCTGATCAAGCGCGCGTGCGGAAACGTACGTGACAGCGTTTCGCCCATGTCATACGGAACGACCTCGTCGCTCGTGCCGTGAATGATCAGCACGGGGAGGCTAATTGCTGCCGCTTTCGAGCGTGAATCAAACGCGTCGCTCACGATCAGACTCACGGGCAACACTCGCGCGATGCGCTGACCCACGTCAGGGATCGACGTGAACGGCGCGACCAGGATGAGCGCGCTTCCGTGGCCGCGCTTGGCCATCTCCGTCGCGACGCCACTTCCGAGCGATGTGCCCCACAACACGACGGCACGTCCGTTACGCAGCGTGGGCAACACCAAGCCCACGGCGTCGATCAAAGCTTCGGCATCGGCATAGAGACCGTCTTCAGTAGGCTGACCTTTCGAGTTGCCGTATCCGCGATACTCCACGAGCAGCACGTCGAATCCGCGCGACACCAAAGCACGCGCATCATCGACGTTGTCATCGATCGTCTCGCCGTTGCCATGAAAATGGACGATCAGGACATCAGATGCAGCATGAGCGTGGAACAACCAACCATGCGCGTCCAAACCGTCCGCGGTCTTTGCGAACAGGTCGCTCGCATCAGCCGGTGGCGATGCGCTCGCTCGTCCAATGGGTGCAGGATACAACAATCGTCGGTAAGTGAGCTTCCCGAGCAGGCACACGCCCAGGTAGAGCAGAGCGAGAGTGGCTGCGATCGCTATCAAGCGTTTGCGGCTCATCAGACGGCTGAAAATAGGGACGGAACCACGTCGGTTGCTTTGCCCAGGCGACACTCGTCGAACGCGCTCGCGTTCTCGGGCTCTTCGGGTCCGACGTAGATCGTGGTCTGCCCCAGTGCGCGAGCTGCGCGCACGAAGCCCGCCGCGGGGTACACGGCGCCGCTCGACCCGATCGTCACGAAGATCGTCGCGCGCTGCAACTGTTCGCCAATCGTGTCCATCTCGAAAGGCACCTCTCCGAACCAACAGATGTGCGGACGAATGGCACCGCCACAGCGATCGCAGGTCGGCAGTGCGTCGAGGTAACCGCTGTGATCCTCGAACGGCTCGCGATCACATCGACTGCAGCGGCTCTTCATGAGCTCGCCATGCATGTGCAGGACGCGCTTGCTCCCGCCGCGCTCGTGCAACGGATCCACATTCTGCGTGCACAAAAATAGACGATCACCGAGCGCGCGTTCGAGCGCGCCCAGCGCGATGTGCGCCGCATTGGGTGAGACGGTGTCGGCTTGTGCGCGTCGCAGCGAGTAGAAGCGCCACACGAGCTGCGCGTCTCTACGCCAACCTTCGGGTGAAGCCACGTCCTCCACCTGGTGTTGACCACGCCGCGCCCCAGGCGCGGACGTGCCGTCACGATGCTCTTCCCAGAGACCGCCCGCGTCGCGAAAGGTCTTGATGCCGCTCTCTGCGCTGATGCCCGCGCCGGTCAGGACGAAGACGCGATCGGTTGCACCGACCACGACAGGCCCAAAATCACGCCCGATTCCGACGCGAGACATCTCGGACGCGATGCTACTGCTTCAGCAGGCCTTCTGCGACAAGCGCGCGCACAACTGCGGGACGCGCGGAAATGCGCTCGTGATACGCGACGAGCGGAGCCGGAATGTCGACCTGCATCTTCTTCGCCCAGGTGAGCATGGTGAAGAGGTAGGCGTCGGGCGCGGTGAAGTCGTCACCCATCAAGAACTTCTTGTCGCCAAGCTTGCTCGTGATGAACGCAAAGCGAGCGCCAAGAGTCTCTTTGACCTTCATCTTCTGTTCGTCGGGAGTGGTCGGATAAAACAGCGGCGAGAAGGTCTTGTGGACCTCGCTCGCGACGTAGTTCAGCCACTCTTGAGCGCGATAACGCTCTTTGGTCCCTGCGGCTCCGAGGAGCTTGGTCTCCGGCTTCCTGTCCGAGACGTACTGCAAGATCACAGCGCCTTCGGTGAGAATGTCGCCGTCTTCCATCTGCAGCGCAGGTACAGCGCCCTTCGGGTTGATCGCCTTGTAGTCCGCACCGCTCGCGGTGGTTTTTGCGCGCAGGTCGACCTTCTCGGTGTCGAACGGGAGCCCTAGTTCTTGCAGCGCAATGTGGGAAGCGAGCGAGCAAGCGCCGGGTGAGTAATAGAGTTTCATGCGATGTTCTCCTGCGTGCGAACGCGGGTTGCCGATGGACAGAGACCGACCGCTTGGATGGTCGGCGAAGTCATTGCGTTGCTACTTCGGCGCCGCGCCGCCCGCAAAGGGCAAGATGCTCTTCAGGTCGTCGTCCGTGAAGCGCAACATCAAGCCGACGAAGTAGTCGCGCCGATTCGACAAGAAGAGATGGTCGACGCCGCCCAACAACCAAAGTCGATTGATGAATTGGTACGAGAGATAAACGCGATAGCGCGGTTGGATCTCTTCGCCGAACCCGAACAGGTCGTTGACGATCTCGAAGCGCTTGTTGAACAAGTGAATGTCGAGACCAATGCCGCCCGTAGACTCCTTGATCCCGAATCGGCCAGTAAATGGTCCCAAAGTACGTGCAAACTGCAACGAAAACCGAAACGCGTCGGTCGTCGTCGTGGTGATGGTGCGGTAGTGCGCGGGCTGCGTGGGGTTGGTCGTGTCGACGTCGGTCTGCGTGAAGGTGGTCTTGCCGCGCGGGTCGTTGATGAGCTCGATCGAGTAATATTTGTCTTCACGCGGCTGCAGTCGGATCTCGACGTAACTCTTGATCGTGTTCGCGAGGAAGTTGTAGTCGCTGCGCAGTCCGACGACTGTCTGCAGGCGACTGATCGGCCCCACGATGTCGTTGACGCCCTCGGCGATGCCCTGCACCTCGTTGATGAGCGCGTCGTCTTTGGTGAGTCTGCCCATCGTGCCTTCGCCCTTGTCGAGGCGGTCGGCGACATGGTCAATGTGATCGAGCGCCGACTCGAGGCTCTTGCTCGCGTGGTCGACGTGTTCGATGGTCTCGCGTAGTTCGTTGCCGGACCCGCTACCGCCCTTTCCGTTCATCGCCGCCGCGATGTTCTTCAGATCCTCGCTGAGCAGTCGGATGTTCTCCAAAATCTGCGCGACCTCTGGTTCACCACGCGCTGTGATGCGATCCAAGGCTGAAAGCGTGGCTTTGATGGTCTCTCGGTTTTCGCGGATGGTCTGATTCAGCGCGTCCGTCGAGTCTGCGAGGTTCTGCAAGATCAGTCGAATGTTGGCGCCGCCTTGCTGAGTGCCGACCGAGTCTGCGAGCTGTTGCGCGACTTGTTTGATGAGCTTGCTGACGTCTGCGATGTTCTTTTTGATGTCGTCGATCGATCCCTCTTCGGGCACGACATGAATCTCGTCGCCGTCTTTGAGCTTGGGATCCTTCGCGCCCGCCGCGATGACGATGATGTTCTCGCCGAGCAGGCTCGAGGCCTTCTTGCCCATGGTCGCGTCTGCGAACAGCGGTACGTCGCCGTTCATGCGGATGTCTACGCGCGCTTTGCCATTCTCGAGTCGAATGGAGTCGATCGACCCAACAGGAATGCCAGCGATCGTCACACGTGAGTGATTGGCGATGCCGCTCGCGTCATCGAGATACCCGTGAACGACGTAGCCACTGCCGAGGCCGACATCCCCCGCGATCGTTCGGTACACGATGTATCCGCCGATGGCCGACACGAGGACGAAAGCCCCCACTCTTGCCGCCTGCGTAAACCTCGCCATCGCGGGGCAGTAACCTAGTCGCGCCTCACGCAGACCTCAACACGCTTAGCGCTTCAAGTTGAGTCCGCCTGGGTACCAGTAGCTCGTGTAGTTGCCGTAGCCATAAACTTCGATGCCAAACGGCCCGCTGCCTGTGGCGATGTGGTTGCTCTGCGAGTTCGAGAGTTGCACATACGCGAACGAGTAGCCTGTCGCGCCGATCACCTTCCAACCAGCCACGACATTGCCGTCGATCTTGACGACCGTGTTGTTCACGGCCACGAGTGTCGCCCAGTTGATCTGGTAGTTGTTTGGCGCGGTGAACTGGTAGGTGTCGCGGTATTGGTCCTTGGCGACCGCGACGCTCATCGCCGGGTCACCGTTCAACAGACCGCCGCCATAGTTTTGCGAGCCTTCCATGTACTCGCCGACGATGAACGGGTTGTTGTTGCTCACGACCTCGAATGGGACGGCCGATTCGAACACGCCGACCTGACCTGCATTGAGCGTCGCCGGAGCGCCGCCCTGCGCGGGGGTGTACGTGAACGTGCTGCCGTTCTTGGTCGCCACGATGCGCACGAAGTGGCTGGGCTTCTTGGCGGTCGTGATGCCAGTCATGTTCGGCGGCACGACGAAGTAGTCGCTGCGAAGCGTCTCGATCGGGAACATCGCCTCTTCGAGGTGATCGCACGCCGCTTGGCTCGCGGGGACGTACACGCACGCGTGACCACCGAACACCTCGACTGGTGCGTCCGCTTTGACGAGCGATCCGCTCATGTCATTGCCGTAGCTCACCGACCCAGGCACCGGGTTCGTCACCTGGATGACGTCCCCGCGGTTCATCGTGATGGTGCCGCCGTTCGCGGCGATGCCTCCACCCGCGACAACCGTCACGCTCGGCGTAAGCGTGACCGTCGTATTGTCCTGCGTTGCCGCCACCACGAACAACCCCGGCCATTGGTAGAAAGACGGGTAAGTCGCGAGGTAGTAGTTGCCAGTCATCGCGTTCACCGGCAAGAGGATCGACGCGTCGTTCGTGTAGGAGAACTGGCCGTTGAGCGTGTAGTCGCGCGCGTTGAACTGATAGACGGTGACAGGCTCCGTGCTTTGGATGCGATAGGCGCCCCCCTTCTGGAGCGTCGTCGTCGGAGTCGTTGGCTGGCCTCCATTGCAGGGGCCCACGCCGCACGAGAGCGGTGGAACCCATGGCAATGTGATCGACGAAAGGCTGTTCGCGTTCACCGTGTACGTCTGCGGGCTGACGAACGAACCGCCTTTTCC
>JAYVXK010000359.1:0-2018 GCA_043785265.1 Myxococcales bacterium
CCGGGCATGGGAAAAACCAGCTTCGTTCTCAACATCGCCACCAACGTCGCGAGCCCGCGCAATCGCACACTCGCGAGCGATCCGACCAAACGCTGGGAAGAGCCAGGCACTGGGGTCGCGGTGTTCTCGCTCGAAATGCCGCGCGAACAGATCGCCAACCGCATGGTGTGCGCGGAGGGCAAAGTCGACGTGAGCAAAGTCCGTCAGGGTTACCTCAGCCCGCAAGATTGGAGCAGGCTCACCGAGAGCGCGGCCTACTTGGGATCGCTACCGATTTGGATCGACGACACGCCCAGCATCTCGATCCTCGAGTTGCGCGCAAAAGTGCGCAGGCTGCAGGCCGAGTACGATCGGATGAGCGAAGACGGGACCAAGAAGATCCAACGACTTGGTTGCGTCATCGTCGACTACCTCCAACTGATGCGCGGTCGCGATGGTGTGCAATCACGCGAGCAAGAGATCAGCGAAATCTCCCGCGGCCTCAAGGCGCTCGCAAAAGAGTTGCGACTACCGGTCGTCGCGCTCAGTCAGCTCAATCGCGCAGTCGAGACCCGCAGCGAGAAGAGCAAACGGCCACAACTCTCGGATCTCCGTGAATCAGGCGCGATCGAGCAAGATGCAGACAACATCATCTTCATCTACCGGGACGACTACTACAACAAAGAGACCACGACCGAGCCGAACGTGGCGGAGATCATCGTCGCGAAGCAACGTAACGGTCCCACTGGGACTGTGAAGGTTCGCTTCGACAACCAGTACACCCGCTTCGACAACCTCGCAGAGGGCGAATACGACGACGGCGACGACGGCTGAACATTCAGGCGTCTTGCCACGGCTGTGGTATCTCTCTTCGCTCTTGGAGGGAGCGAGCATGGAAAGCGATCGTCGGGCCAGCCAGCGTCAGGCAGCCATTGTCGCCGTCGAGATCGACGCACCGAGCCGCACAGGTCGCGTTGGCGTGACGCGCGATGCGAGCGCGACAGGCATGCTCATGACGACGCCGAGCCGCTTCGAAGTCGGCGACGAACTGGCTCTCACCCTGTTTTTGATGGGCGATCGCGCGAAGGTTCGGGGTCGCGTCATTCGCGTAGAGACGACGCGCGCCCGCTCGAACGAAGTCTGGCGTTACCGCTTGGCCGTGGAGTTCATCGAGCCGCTCACGGTCTCCGTCGACACACTGCCTTCCTGATTGCGCGTGTGACGCCGCTAGAGATCGGCTAAGACGTTTTGCTCTTGCATGGGCTCTGTCGCGTCTCTGTCGAAGCTCCTCGAAACATGTCGAGTGATCGTGACTGTTGGCGCTGGTGGAGTAGGCAAGACGACGACCGCCGCAGCGCTCGCGACCGCAGCAGCAAGGCGTGGCAAGCGCGTGCTGTGCCTCACGATTGATCCGGCAAGGCGCCTCGCGCAAGCACTCGGCCTCGAGATGATCGGGACTCAAGAAACCGTCGTCGACAAAGAGCACTTCGCCCGCGCAGGGGCGGTCCTCGAGGGCACGCTCACGGTCATGATGCTCGACACGAAGACGACGTTTGACGAGCTCGTTCGCAAGTATTCGTCGACGCCCGAAAAGGCCGAGAAACTGCTGGCAAACAAACTCTATCAGTATGTATCGACGTCGCTCGCAGGTACGCAGGAGTACATGGCGGTCGAGAAGCTCGTCGCGGTCAAAGACGATCCTCGCTACGACCTCATCGTCTTGGACACGCCGCCAACGTCGAACGCGCTCGACTTTCTCGACGCGCCCGAGCGACTCGTGAGCGCTCTCGACAGCGCCACGATGAAGTGGTTCATCCAAGCATTTCAAACGAGCGGGAAGCTCTCGTTCAACCTGCTCGCCAAGAGCGCAGCGGTGGTGCTCAAGGGCATCGGCAAGATCACAGGCGGCGGGTTTCTCGAGTCGATGGCGGAATTCATCACCGAGCTCAACGATCTCTTTGGCGGCTTCAAAGAGCGCGCGACGATCGTGCAGAAGTCTCTCCGCAGCAAGGATGTCGCGTTCGTGCTCGTCACGAGCC
>JAYVXK010000360.1:0-2018 GCA_043785265.1 Myxococcales bacterium
TGCATGGTCGGCACGCGCGCGCGTGGTCAATGTGTACGGACCCACCGAGGCGACCATCTGCACGCATCTCTGCGAGTGCGACGCGACCTGGGATCGCCCGCGACTGGGACGTCCGCTCGCGCACGTTCGCACACGCGTCGAGAACGACGAGCTGATGCTTGGCGGCCCTGCGCTCGCGCTGGGTTACATCGATCGACCAGGACTCGAAGCCGACAAGTTCGTCATGCGCGACGGCGAGCGTTGGTACAAAACAGGAGATCGCGTTCGTGAGCACGACGACGGATCGCCTGAATTCATGGGTCGAATCGATCGACAGCTCAAAGTGCGCGGCCAGTTGGTCTCTCCAGAAGAGGTCGAGGCGCGCCTGCTCGAGCTCGCAGGTGTCGCCGCGGCCGTCGTGTCTCTCGATGGAGATTCACTGGTGGCCTCGGTGGTCCCGAGCGCGGTGCTGGATGTCTCTCGCGTGCGCGAAGAACTCGCTCGCACTTTGCCCCAATGGATGTTGCCGCGCATCGACCTCGCGACAGACCTTCCACGTGGAAGCACAGGCAAGATCGACTATCGCGCCGCGAGCCACTCTCCAGCAGCTGTCATCGCACGGGCCTTTCGGGATGTGCTCGGTGGCGCGGCAGACGAGCACTCGGATTTTCTTTCTCTTGGAGGTCACTCTCTGTCCGCGCTCGAGATCTCTGCACGCGCGGCGCTCGACGGCGTTCATGTCGACGCGAGCACCATTTTGGTCGCGCGCACTCCTTCGGCGATTGCGTCCTTCGAGCCGACCGCACCGACGGTGGGCGAGCTCGATGATCGCGCGACGCGGCTCTCGGACGAGTTGTCGCGCGACGACGCGGTGGGAGAAGTTGGCGAGGTTGGCGACTGGCTGATCACTGGATCAACTGGCTTTCTAGGCTCTCGCGTGATCGAGTCCTTACTCGAACGTACGAACGAGCGAGTGCATGTCGTCGTTCGCGCAAGCAGTGACACGCAGGCTGCGGCGCGAGCGCATCCACGCGTCGTGGCGCATGCGGGAGATGTCTCGTTGCCGCGCTTCGGTCTGAATCGAGCTACTTGGGACGAGCTGGCTGGGAGTGTCGGGCATGTGTTGCACGCTGCGGCAGCCGTCAACATGGCGCTCTCGTATGAATCGCTTGCCTCAATCAACGTACGAGGAGCACTCGAGGTCGCACGATTTGCGCGTACGGGTCGGCGCAAGCGCGTAACTCATGTCTCGTCTTTGGCGGTGCTCGTTCAAACCGACGACGCCACCCGTGTGATCGACGAAAGCACGATGCTGCCTTCTGGTGCGCATGTGTTCGGCGGCTACGCCCAAACCAAGCATGTTGCAGAGTCGATCCTCGCGCGCGTCGATGCGTTGATCGTGCGTCCGGGTCTGCTCACCGGCGACTCGCGAACAGGAGTCGCAGCCAAGACCTGTCAGCTCGCATGGCTGGTCCAAAATCTCTCCCGCCTCGGTTGTGTGCCCGAGGGCGATCACGAGAGACTGCGCGTGGACGTGACTCCCATCGACTATGCATCGAGTGTGATTGCCGATCTCGTGATCATGCCTAAAACAGAGCCGATTGTGCATGTCGCTTCTTCGGAGGGCGCCTCGTTTTTGGATGTGCTCTCCGCGCTCCGGAGACGCATCGGCGTGCAGACTGTGACGACGGCAGAGTGGCGAGCTCGTGCGGCAGAAGTGCTCCCGCGAGACGTGGCGATGGCGCTGCTGTCCACGTCCCATCGTTTGCACGGAGTGGCGGCGCATCGAGAGGCCGACTTGTTCTTGGTCACGGACCGAAAGTTCGATGTGCGTCGCGCGCGCGCGCTCACGGGTCGAGAGTGTCCACACGCAAACGCTGCGTTACTCGATCGTTATGTGGCGTCGGCTCTCGACGCGTTGGGCAAGGGCACGTGACGCGAGGATTGGTTCTTGGCAAATTCATGCCGCCTCACATGGGGCACGTCTACTTGTGCGAAGTCGCGCGACGCATGGTCGACGATCTGACGATTGTCGTCGG
>JAYVXK010000361.1:0-2018 GCA_043785265.1 Myxococcales bacterium
CGGCGAGGACATTCCACTCGAAGTCTCTCTGCATGTCGCGCTCTCGGTGTTGCGCGGTCTCGAGTATGCACACGGCGCGCGCGATGACATGGGCAGGCTGCTCTATCTCGTGCATCGCGACGTCTCGCCAGGCAACGTCCTCATCGATCGATCGGGCGCGGTGAAGCTGACCGATTTTGGCATCGCTCGCGCAGCAGAGTTCGAACGCCGCACCGACGCAGGACAACTCAAAGGCAAACTCGGGTACATGTCGCCCGAACAAGTCGTCGGCAAAGAACTCGATCATCGAAGCGATCTGTTCACTGTTGGCATCGTGCTGGCGGAGATGGTCACGGTTCGGCCTCTTTTCTCGGGCGGCCGTGAACTCGACGTCCTGTTACGGATTCGCGACGCAGACCTGACTGCGATCGATCGCAGCGCGGGTCGTGTTCCGGACGACGTGCGCGCCGTGCTCTATCGAGCGCTCGCGAAGGATCCAGCGCTTCGATATCAATCCGCCAATGCATTCGCAGAAGCGCTCGAAGAGATCGTACGCAGGCGTCGGCTGCAGGTTGGGCCGAGCAAGACCGCCGTGTGGATCGAGAGGCTTGGCTTGACGGAGCCGTTTGCAGGTCAGTCTGACGAGCCGGGCACCGAATCCGCGCATCGCGACACCGCGGTGGTTCATGTGATCAGTCCGCACGACGCGAGCAAACCAGAGAGCGAACGGCCGACGTCTCCGGTCGGGGGCACGGCGCACGAGGTCTCCCCGCAGATCTACAAAGTGCGGATGCCAGACGGGACCGAGCTTGGACCCATGTCGTATCCGCGACTCATCGAACTCTTCGCGACTGGAGCGGCGGGCTCAAAAACCGAGATCGCCCGAGAAGGCGGCAGCTTCAAGGGTGCCTCGCACTTTGCCGAACTCACGCGTTTCGTGACGAGCCCCGCGCTGCGCTGGGACGACGAGATCGCCGGTGAGACCATCGCTCGTGGAGCGATCAATCGTGCGCGATTACCCAATGTACTTTTTCGTTTGGCGTTCGATCGAGAGACGGGCGTGCTCGTGCTCAAAGACGGCAAGAAGCGAAAGAAGATTTATCTCGTCGAAGGCACACCCGAGTTCGTGGCATCGACCGACAAGCGAGAATTGCTCGGTGAGCACCTGATCGCCCGCGGGCAAGTCTTGCGCATGGAGGTCGACATGGCCCTCGCGATGTTGCCGCGCTTCGGCGGTCGGCTCGGCGACGCGCTCGTGGGCCTCGGTGTTTTACGCCCGATCGAGCTCTTTCGCGCCATCCACGAGCAAACGCAAGAGCGCTTCATCGAGATGTTTCGCTGGGAGCAGGGCGAACTCATGTTCATTCGAGGCGCGCGATCGCACGAGGAAACTTTTCCCCTTGGAGTCGATCCTTACGAGCTCATCGCGCGCGGCGTACGCGACGGCTATCACGCCGAAGAGCTCGCGGCGCTGCTGTCGCCGATCGCTGAGCGAGTCATCGAACCCGTGGTGTTGCCGCCCATCCGCATCGAGTCGTTTCGCTTGACCGACCAAGAGACCAAAGTGATGCGCAAGATCGACGGCACGTTCACGCTCCGCAAGCTCGAAACGAGCGGCATCGGCGATACGAGCGAAGTCGCGCGCGCCGTGTTTTTGGGGCTTTCATGCGAGATGCTCAGAGTGACAGGTTGGCCGTGAATTGGCGTCGGGCGTGTCTCGCGCTTGCGTTGCTAGCGTGTCTCGATCCGACCGAGGTCACAGTGACCGTCATCACCGATGTGCCCTGCACCAAAATACGCGGCACCAACATCCGTGTTGGATCGAGCGAGATCGCCGCGAGCATCCCGCCCACTTCAATGCAGTGCTCTGCGAACGGGACGCTGGGCACGATCGTCGTTTTGCCGAACGCCAGTTTCTCCAACACGCAGATCGAAGTCGTGACTGGCGTCGGCGAGACCGCGGATCAATGCGACGCCGACGGCTATACACACGGCTGCATCGTTGCGCGTCGTTCGTTGAGCTTCCTGAGGCACACGAG
>JAYVXK010000362.1:0-2012 GCA_043785265.1 Myxococcales bacterium
CGATGGGGCGCACGGTGCGCTGCTTTGCGGCGGTGATGAACTCGCTGAGCAGGAGGGTGTGCGACGTGGTCTCGAGTGCGCCACCCGCGCGAACGATCAAGTAAGCCTCACTGGCCTTCACTCGCCAGGGCTCGGCACGTCTGAGCGCGTCGAGTTGTGCAATCACCGCGCGGCGCTCGTTCTCGCGTGCGATGCACTCACGAAGCGCGTCGGGGTCGAGAGGCTTGGCGCCTCGCTCGTGGAGCTCACGGGCGATGCGTCTCATTTCGAGCACATAGAACTTGCCGCCGATGTCAGCGTCGAAGTTCTGCGGCAGATCGACATACGCGGTGTACGCCTTGGGAAAGAGCATGCGCCACATGCCGCCGAGGTTTCGAATGACGTCGCAGATGGATGGGAAGAGGACGCCATCGAGTACATCGAGATCGCCCGAGAGCGCGAGCTCGACGGTGCTGCGCGGGATGTGACAGATGTACGACTGGAAGTAAGAGTCGCCGCGAATGATGTCGATCGCGTCGCCGCCTCCAAAGAGTGCGACAGGCAAACATCCTATGGCCTCGATGAGAGGCCGCGGCACGTAGATCGGCATATGACCGATCGCGAGGCCTCTCTCATGAGTCTCCTTCCAATGCGCGACGGTGGAGAGTTTGCGATCGTCGACGATGGCGTGTGCGCGCTCCAGCAGCGCGAAGGCTGGGTCGGTCATGACGCTTCTCCGAGCAGGGATGTTCGAACAAGCTGGAGGTTGATGGCTTCGAGATCGTGAGCGCGAGGCATGCTCGATACGCCCGACACGGTCAGCTCGAGGATCGTCCGCGCGACATCGTCAGGCGTGCCGTGCCGCTGGGGCGTGTACCAGCCGAAGATCCAATTGAGCATGCCGAACATGCAGTAGGCTTTGCGCTCGATCTCGATCTGGCTCGGTCCCACCTGCGGGCCATCCACCTGGTGTAGACCACGCTCCAGCGAAGCCGGAGACGTGCCGTCTGGCGGGGCGACCCAGGCAAGCAGAGACTCGCCGATCGCGAAGTAGCGTTGCTTCAGATCGCGGATGATGGCGCGTCGGGCGGGCGGAAGGGTCGCGGCCTCTTGCACCAAGACGCGCATCACGTCGGGTTGTTCGACGAAGTAGTGCACGTGGTTCGAGATGAAGCGATGCAGTCTGGCGACAGGGTTGCCGGGCGCCCGGAGCGCGACGGTGGCGCTCTCGATGAGATGTTGAAACGCGCGCTGCTGCAACTCGAAGAGGATCTCGTCTTTCGAGCTGAACAGATGATAAAAACTCGCCAGGCCGCGGCCCGTTGCCTTCGCGAGATGTCGCATCGTCATGCCGTGGTAGCCGTGCTCGGCGATTGCAGTCGCGGCCAGCATGAGCACTTCGGTGCGTCCTTCGTCGCGCGACGCGAAGCGACGAGTCATGCGTTCGTCCAGACAGGAGGACGTTTGGCCAAGAAGGCCTCGATGCCTTCGTTGCCGTCGTGGCTGGGCAGGAGGCGCTCGAGGTAGCGATGTTCGGCCGCGTCGAGAGGAGCGCCCAGACTCGCGAGCATCCCCGAGCCGTGGCGCGCGGCATGGGTGGCTTCGCGCAATGAGAACGCGGAGAGCGGCGCGAGATGTTTGTGAAACCAACTGAGCAACCAGGCCTCGCGATCTCCATCACCTGTGATCACTTCGGTGGCGAATCCACACGCCCAGGCACGCACGGCATCGATCTCGCATCCGGTGAGAAGCATCTGCTCGGCGAGCGCACCTCCTAGCCGATGGTGTCCGAGCACACTCAACACCGGAGCCACCACGCCCAGTTTGATCTCGGGGCAAGCGAAGACGGCCTTCTCGGTGGGAAAGACGAAGTGCGACGCGAGCGCCAGTTCGAACGCGCCCCCCAGACATCGGCCTTCGACCAGACATGCGACAGGAACTGGGAAGCGCGCGACTTCGCGAATCAGATCGTGGAAGCCCGCCAGCATCGCCGACGCAGTGTCGCGCTTGTGTTCGAGCACAGATGCGCCAAA
>JAYVXK010000363.1:0-6786 GCA_043785265.1 Myxococcales bacterium
GCGTGCGCAATCCAGTCGTGTCGAGCTACGCAAAAGCTTTTGGCGCAGACAGCGCGATGCTCACCACTGTCGACGCTGTCCAGATTTTTGGCGGCAACGGGTACACCAAAGAATACCCCGTCGAGAAGTTGATGCGCGACGCCAAGCTGCTCCAAATCTACGAGGGCACCAGTCAGATTCAGCGGATGGTCATCGCGAAGAACATGCTCGCTTGACACGACTGTGTCAGGTCGCGATTTTGGGCCTCTTCGCCAACTCGCTTACTGACCCAGCAGTGTTATTAGGTCATTGGCACATGAGCGCGACAACGCGAGGGGACTGGCGCATGGCGATGAATGCGGCTTTTTTTAGCTGCGTTTGTGCATGCCCAAGCACGGGCGTTCGCGATGTCGTCCCCACGAGTCACGACGTCAAAGCGCATCCGCAAGCACCGGATGGCTACGTGTATATTGCAACGAAGCCGCACGCGACGATCGGACTCGCAGAAGCCCGCGGCCTGTCGGTGACTGACGCGAAGACCGCGATCGATCGCCTGGCAGACGCCCTCGACAAGTGCCTCGCGCGCGAAGCACCACGCACCAAGATCGCTCCGGGTGCAGCGCGCGTGGTGGCCGAAGTCGACAGCGGTGGGATCGTCGGCGCGCCGCGGGTGACGCTCACCCCCGGCTCCGAAGCCATCGGTCTGCTCTGCTTGGTGGCGCCTTTTCGCATGCTTCAGTTCGTGCCCGCCGACAACGACGCGGGCCAGCGCGGCATCGCACTAGAAGCGACTTGGGGCCAATGACAGAAAAGCAGGAGATCACGCCGGATCTGGGGATATCCCTCTTCGATCAGCGCATTGCGATTCGTCGCATCGGCGGCAACAGCCACCCGCTGCGCGACTTTTATCACCGCATGATGACCGCCTCTTGGGCGACCACGATCGCGTTCGTCTTCGTGATGTACCTCGTGGGAAATGTTTTCTTCGCCTGCATCTATCTGGCGCTCGGCAATGCCATCGAGCACGCGCGCCCGCACAACTTCGAGGACGCGTTCTTCTTTAGTGTGCAGACGATGGCCACCATCGGTTACGGCATGATGACTCCGAATGGAACCGCGGCGAACCTCGTCGTCACCTTCGAAGCCATCAGCGGCATCATCGCTGCGTCGCTCACGACAGGGCTGGTTTTTGCCAAGTTTTCGCGTCCAACCTCTCGGTTGATTTTCAGCCGCCGCATCTTGACTGGTGTCGTCGACGGCAAACGTGTGCTCACGTTTCGCGTCGCCAACGAGCGCAGCAATCGCATCATGGAAGCTTCGATGCGCGTGGTCTTCACTCGCAACGAGACGACGAAAGAAGGCAACACTCTTCGACGCATGTACGCGCTGCCTCTCCAACGGTCCGACAGTGCCGTGTTCGCCCTGTCGTGGGTGTTGTTTCATACGATCGACGACAACAGCCCATTTGCGTCCGAGACCATGGAATCACTCGTGAAGAGCGAAGCCGCGATCATCGTGAGCATGTCGGGCATCGACGACACACTGGCGCAAACGGTTCATGCGCGACACGCCTACGATTGGACGCAAGTGGTGTTTGGCGCGACCTTCGTCGATATCTTCCGCGAGGAGGACGGCCAGCGCGTCCTCGATCTCTCCAAGCTGCACAATTATGTGAACGACGACTGATTTGGTGCGTTCGTCGCACATCTTTCCATCCCCGCAGAATTGAGCCGCTTTTGTGCATCCGTTACGTTGCTTTTGCGGCTTGATCCACGCATCGTGTTGGTGGGCCGAGTACTTCTGCCCGAAGCTGGTTTCGGCATCATCGGAGGTTCGCGTGAAACGCATCGCTCAATCCGCTCTCGTTCTTGCGATCGCAGCGTGCAGCACCGAGACGATTTACATCCATGACCCAAATCCAAACCCGGTCGATGACGCGGGCGTTCCGATAGATGATGCGGGCAATCCAGTCGCCGACAGCGCACCGCCCGCAAACGCCACGCTCGCCAAGAATCTCAACGTCACGGACATCGCGGTTTTTCAGGGCGTCAAGGTGATGGTCGTCAAAGGCGGCAGCAGCGCAGCACGCAACGCACCTATCGTCGCCAATCGAGACGCGCTCATTCGCGTGTATGCCACGCCTGGCAGCGGTTGGTCTGCGCATCAAGTCACCGCGTACCTCACGCTTCAATCCGGCTCGTCGGGCAACACCACTCTCAAAGACATCAAGACCATCAGCGGGCCCTGGGACGAGACGGACTCGACGTCGATGTACGAGTTCAAGGTGCCAGCGGCTTCGATGCAAACGGACACGCAATTCAGCGTTCAACTCATCGACCTCACCGCGACCGGCACCAAGCCGGCGACCTCTCCCGCGCAGTTTCCCAACGACGGCTCCGTCGCGCCACTTGGCGTTCGATCCAGCGGCGCCACGCTGAAGGTCTACTACTTCCCCGTCGTGACCAACGGCATCACGCCGTCGACCGATAGCGGTCACATGCAGCAGGTCAAAGACACGCTGCTCGAGTTGTATCCCGTGGCGTCAGTCACGCTCACCGCGCAGTCGCCGATCAATTATCCCTACAGCCCGCCACAAGCCAACGGCAGCGGCTGGGGACAGATGCTCCAGTGGTTTTTGCAAAAGCGACAGAGCGACGCGCCCGGAAGCGACGTCTATTATTACGGCGCGTTCACGCCGACTTCGAGCTTCGGCGGCTTCTGCGGCGGTGGATGCGTGGCTGGTCTTTCGTCACTCGCGCAGAGTCCGCAAGATGCATGGGCGCGTGGGAGCATCGGCCTCGGATACTCCGGTGGACAAGGCTCCACGATGGAAACCGCATTCACCGCAGCCCACGAAATTGGCCACGCCCACGGTCGCAACCACGCCAACTGTGGTGGTGCGCAGGGGGTCGATCCGCAGTTTCCGTATTCGAACGGCGGCGTGGGCGTGTGGGGCTACTCGATCGTCGATCACTCGTTCATCGACCCAACCAAGGGTCACGACATGATGGGCTACTGCCAGCAATCCGAGTGGATCAGCGACTACACCTTCACGGCGTTGTTCAACCGACTGGCCGCAGTCAACGGCGCCAGCATGTACATCCCACCCGAACAAAACCTCCCACGCCAATTCAAGATCGTCCAGGTCGACGAACTCGGCGCTCTCACCTGGGGCGACACCATCACGGCACGCACCCCCGTCTACGGCGACGAGCGCACCATCAAATATCTGGGCTCGGACAACCAAACCATCGAGACCCGCAAAGGCTACTACTACGCCTACGACCACCTCCCCGGCGGCTACATGCTAGTCCCGCTCGCCCCCACCAACGCGACCCAACTCCAAGTCCTCAACGCGGGCCTAGACGCCGCCACGCTCCTCACAAAATAGCCCCCACCACAGCGACTCGCCGAGCGAAGCGAGCGAGGAGCCACCCCGTCTCGTTCCCCCACGCGACGCCCTCGGATGATGGTGATTTCCGTCGAGAGCAAGCGCAGGCGAGGCGGGGCGAGGAACCGTACTCCTGTACGGCGACGACCCCCGACGCAGCCCGCGCGCCGCTATCGGCGGAAAGCGCCATCATCCGAGCCAGACGCCTTGACGGTTGGCGGTCGACACTTCGTACCGCAGGCGGGCCTCTTTCAGATCGAGATCGCGACCGCGCTCACCGCGACGACGACGATTCTTGATGAACGCGATCTCCACCAGCGCGAGCTGCTTGTTGCGGCGCGCGCGGAAGAAGGTCCACCCTCGTGAGAAGAACGTGGCCCAGTTTTTCATGCCGATGCTGAAGTAGGTCGTGATCGAGTGCAGCTCGAGTGGGTGCAACAGGCCGCCTACTTCTGGCAACAGCTCTCTTATGACGATGGAGCGATCGCGAACGACGAGCAGCGCGAGCATCACGAAAAACAGCAGATCGATCACCCACGAGATGAGGATCATCAGCACTGTGCCGTCGTCCTCGAGGAAGGTGGGTAGTGCGTTGTGCATGGCGTGCATGCTCATGGCCAAGAAGAACCCGCCAATCGGAGCCAAAATTTTGACCGCCCAACTCCGACTCTCCACGGCGATGCCAAAGCCCAACCCGGTGCATGCTGTGAATGTGCAGTGCGACAAGCCGAGCAACACCGTTCGCAAGAAGAGCAAGCCGACGAAGCCAGCCATCCCGCCCTTGTCGTAAGCATCGGCGACGTAAAGCGTGTCCTCGGTGAGCGTGAAGCCGAGGCCAACGATGCCACCGTAGATTGCACCATCGAGGGGACCGTCGAGCTCCTTCAGTCCCATCGCGCTCACCGCTGCGATCATCGCAACGCCAAGACCCTTGAACCCCTCTTCGAAAATCGGAGCGAGGACTGTCGCGCCAAAGGCTTGAATGGCGGGATCATCGTCAGGCAGACCCGTGAAGGACACCGCCATCGCTTCGCCAATCGCGCTGCCCGTGCCCCCGCCGAACGTCGCGAAGAGGGCTCCCCAGATGAATGCGCAGATGAGCAGCCACCAAGGCTCTGGCTCGAAACGATCGACCCATCGGATGAAGAGCGCGTAGGTCAGAACGAACGGACTGACGAACACCACGCCAAGCAAGAGGCCGAACAACACGCCATCGAAAGTATCACGGCTCGCGTGATTCGTCGGCGAGGAAGTCCGCGATCGCGTTCGCCACTCGGCGATCGAACAAGATGGAGAGATGGCCGACGTGGTCGAGCGCAAGATCCGTCCCGCCGCGATGCGCGAGTGCGCTGGTTTGCCGGGGATACACGATGTTGTCGAACGTCGAAAACACGCTCAAAACAGGGACAAGGAATGGTTTGCCCACGGCTTGTTTCAAGTAACTGCTGCCACGCCTCAGGATTCGTGCGGTCTTGCCGAGGATGGGCCCGCGCCATGCGACGCCATCATGCGGCGAGGCGATCGTCGCGCATTTGCGCACGTGCGCGGCGTGCTCGCGGAGGTATTCGCCGGCGACGAGTCCTCCAAGTGAATGGCAGACGAGATCGACTTTGCCCGCGCCCGTCTCCGCACGGACGCGATCGACGAAGTGTCCGAGCTTCGCGGCGGCAGACTCGATGCGACCGAAGCTCCAGTAGTTCAGCCCGTACAACGGACCGAGGCCACGGCGCTTGAGTATGTGTGCGATATATACGAAGTCACCGCGATTCTGAAAGTAGCCGTGGATCAGCACGATGGGCGTCCCGCGTCGACGCCCGCCCATCCGACGGCCGATGAAGAAGTACGCGAGCAAGATGGGCTGACTGGCAATGACGACGATGAACTCGCGGAGGGCTTGGCGGACGAGCACCCACGCGCGCACGTGATCGTGATGCGCCCGCGCCGCGACAAACGAGACGAACACATACAAGAATGCGATGGTGGTGAATGTGCCGGCGCAGCCGAGTGCTATCAGCATCGAGCGTGTTTTAGCCTAGTTGCGCTGAGTAGCGCGATTAGGGTGACTCCGGAAACCCCAGCGCGGGATCGAGCGTGAGTGTGACGGGTGCAGACGCCGCCGCGATCGCTGGATACGACGGAGATTGGCTGCTCTTTTGATCCATGTGCACATAGAGCAAGAACCGATTCGACGTCGTCAGATCGCCGGCGGGCGTGCCCACCAACCACTCGAAGTACGCAGGTGCAGCCTCGTGTTTGTCGAGAGACAGCACAGCAAGAGGATTGCGACTGAGCGCGCCGTGCCCGCCATACCGTGCGGCGAAGCCGATCGCGCTCGAGCCGACACCGGCCTCTGAATTGGCTGTTCCGGTGTAGAGCACGCGAAATTGCAGGCGACCGGCCGGAGTCATGCGCGGCAGCAGCAGCGGGTCGCCCACGGTTGCCGTGTCGAACGGCGGACGCTCCCCGGGCGCGAGATCGAAACGAGGCGGCGCGGGCGCGAGAATCGGATCGCGTGCAGGCGTGCTGGGATCGGCGTCGAGTGGTGACCATGCAATCCCGTCGTCGCTCGCGGCTTCGAAAATCGACTTGCCGCTCGCATAAAGCATTCGGTAGCGACCATCTGGCATCCTCGCGACACTTGGCGCTGAAACACCGTCAGACAGAGACAACACAGGCGACGAAACCTTGCTGAATTGCAGACCATCGCTCGACTTTGCCAGACCGACGAACCCGTTGGCTGCATAATACATGTAGATCTCGGTGCCCACTGAGAGGACCGAGGGCCCAGAGAGCTCCGTACCTTCCCATGATTGATCAGCTCGCAACACGACCATGGGCGCACGACCAGGCGCATCTCCACCGCCACCAAAAAAGCTTCGTGCGTCGTTCGCGCGCGTGCGCACGATCACATCGTGACCTTGTGCGCGAGCAACGGCGTAGAGCGCTACTCGTGTCGAGTGAAGGTCGTCGTCCAACCGCAAGATCGCGGGCTCTCGATAGAGAGCGTTCGCATCGTCGAGCAAGTACGGCGGCACGCCATGCTCTTCGTTGTTGGTGAGTTTGCGAAATGGGCCCATGCCGCTCGTCGGCAGATTGAGGTTGCCCTGCCCGTCCGACCCGATCGTCGCGCACGCCGAGAACGCGACCAGTAGACCGATGCTGCACGCCCGCGTCATCGGAACCTCAAAGTGAGTGTGGTGCCCGCGTTCCAGATGTGACCGCCAGCGGTGAAGTCGCCGACGAAATCCGATGCGTCGCTCTTGGTGGTGCTCCCCGTTGGCAGCACGCTCCACACGAGGTGTGCGTCGAGCTCGAGGTCGCCTGACAACACCGAAGTGAAGTCCGACATGCGCACGCCTGCGCCAATCGACACCAAATGACGATCGCGATCGCTGTAGTTGGTGAGCCTATTTTGT
>JAYVXK010000364.1:0-2010 GCA_043785265.1 Myxococcales bacterium
CTACTTTTACAAACTCGCAGAAGCGGTGGGCATGGACCGCATCGCAAAGATCGCGACCGACTTCGGATTGGGGCAAAAAACAGGGCTCGGAATCAATCCTGAGGCACCCGGTCGCGTGCCCACGCGCGGTTGGTACGCCCTTCGATACCGTGGACAGTTTCGGATCGGCTTCACCCTGAACACAGCGATCGGACAGGGCGACAGCCTCGTCACCCCCCTGCAGCTCGCACTTGCATACGCGGCACTCGCCAATGGCGGCACGGTGTACTCACCACAGATCGTTCGCGCGATTGAGACCAGCGATGGCACCGTCGCGACGGATTTCCAACCGCGCGTCCAGCACAAGGTGCATGTCTCCCCAGAGAACTTGGCGCGCGTGACGGACGCGCTTGGTTCGGTGGTGTCCGATCCAAAAGGCACCGCGTATCCCGCCCGCGACCCTGGGCTCGATGTCGCTGGCAAAACGGGCACGGCTCAAACCGGTTATGTCATCGGCAAGAACGAGGACGCCAAGCGCGCTGCGTTCTTCGCGCAAAATCACGCATGGTTCGCTGCGTTCTCTCCATCACGCGCGCCCGAGATCGCAGTCGTCGTCTTTCTCGAACACGGCGGGTCGGGTCCTACTCAAGCGGTCCCAGTTGCGATGCAAATCATCCGCGAGCACGCGCGCATCGAGTCCACACGAGGACCGCACACCGTGCCGCCTCCGTTGCTTCCGCCTACCAAAGCCGTGCCGCTACCTGTGGTGATCGACGCGGGCCCCGCGGCGATCCCAACGCCCTATGACGATGACGCGGAGGCTCCGTAATGCGGGATTTTCGCCTCGGCACGCGCGGTCGTCTGTTGGGCTCCGGACCACGAGACGCATTTGATTGGGTGCTTTTTTTGGTGAGCGCATCACTCGCTGTCGTCGGCGTCGTGAACTTGTACTCGGCCACGAGCGTGGTGCGCGCGTCGCTCTCGGAGCTCTACATCCAACAAGTCTACTGGCTCGTCACCGGCGGCATCTTGGCCACACTCGTGGCTGCGATCGACTACCGACACTTCGAGCGTCTTGGTTACATCGTCTACGGCGGCGGTCTCGTCTTGCTGTTGCTCGTGTTCATTCTCGGCAAAGACATTCGCGGTAGCTCGCGTTGGATCAGCATCGGCTCCTTCAGTTTGCAGCCGAGCGAGTTCATGAAGCTGTTCATGATCGTCGCGCTCGCAAAGTATCTGCATGACGATCCGCGGAGCGAGGGTCGCACGCTCAAAGACCTCGTGATCCCGGCGGGGATCGCGGCGGTTCCCATGCTGCTCGTCCTCAGACAGCCCGACCTAGGCACTGCGCTGATTCTTGGGCTCATCTTTGCGAGCATCGCCGCCATGATGCGCATTCGATGGGAGAGTCTCGCGTGGCTCGGCGCCAGCTCGGGTGTGCTCGCGCCCATCGTGTGGAGCTTCGTTCTCAAGGACTACCAGAAGCAGCGCATCTATTCGTTCCTCAACCCCGACACGAACATCCAGGGCGCCAACTGGCACGAGCATCACGCGCGTGTCGCCATCGGTGCTGGCCGGGTGCTTGGGGAAGGTTTCATGAAGGGTACGCAGAATCAGTTCTTGTTCTTGCCCGAGCAGTATTCGGATTTTCCATTTGCGGTCTTCGCGCAAGACTGGGGTTTTTTGGGCTGTTTTTTGCTGGTTTCGCTATATGCGTTTCTCACTCTATGGGCGCTGCGTGTGGCGGCGACTGCGCGCGATCGGTTCGGCGCGGTCATCGCTGTGGGCGTGGGTGCATTGATCTTTTGGCATGCCTTCTTCAACCTCGGCATGGTCACTGGGCTACTCCCGATCGTCGGCGTCACCTTGCCGCTCTTCTCGTACGGCGGATCGAGCGTCATGACTGTGATGATGGGAATCGGCTTGTTGATGAACGTCTCCATGCGAAGATTCGCCGTCGCCCAAGGCAGCAACAGCGGCCTCTCCTACCTCGAAGGCTCCTAAAAATCCTGATTGAGGAGTGCGGTGGTT
>JAYVXK010000365.1:0-6780 GCA_043785265.1 Myxococcales bacterium
GGCCTAGTTGCTTGTTGCCTTTGCTGAGCCCATGCACGTTGACCTTCTCCGAGTCGCGGCCGCCCGCCGAGAACCGTCCCGTGTGTGCGCCGTAGTAGCGAAGGAACCCGTACGCGCGTTCCCGAACTGCGGAGTATGCCGATGCCTTCTTGATGGCCTTAGAGAGCGTTTGAAGGCGAGCACGCGCCAGAAGAAACTCGGAGAGTTCGCCCTTCGCACTGAGCGCGACGGTGAAGTCCTCCTTCTTTCTGTCGAGCGTCTCCATACGGACATTGAACTTGTCCTCGATGAACGTGAGAACGCGCTTGGTCTTGTTGATGTCCGACGTGTCGAACTTGTATGTGCGCGTGAACGCGCTTAGCTCGGCGTCGCGACGAACGCAGAGTGTCTTGAGGAACGTGTCGATTTGCTCGGCACCGAGCCGCACGCCACGCAGGTTGGTCTGCGCGGTGTGATTCACGACATCGAATTCGCAGGCGGGGAACGCGTCGTTCGCAAGCGCGTGTATGGTGGCTTCGCGGCAGAGCGCTACGTCCGTCATGCAATAAGCAGCCATCTGCTTGAGCAACACGGGATCTTGGAGACTCTTGCGGTCGAACGGCGGTGGCTCCAGCTTTTCGTAGCCGAGCCAGCTCGCGATGCTTTCAAGGCTCGCGCCAATGCCCAAGAATCGGGCGTACGCCGCCGTATCGAACATGCGCGGGAATCGAAGGCCAACACGATCGGCAAGTATGGTTCCTTCAAAGTGGACGTTGTGCGCGACGAGTGTTGCGCCCCGGCTGCAGGCACCGCGAAGCAGGTCAAGACCGGCGCTCAGCCCGTTGTCATCACCTTGTGCACTCGGCCAGAAGAACTGCACGTCTGCGTCCGCAACGGCGACCGCAACTCCGAGCACGTCGAAGCGAGCATCGTCGACGTATTGTCGCGTGCTCATTCGTTTCAACGTGTAGCCAGGGGCCACGGTCGTCTCGAAGTCCACAAAGACCATGTCGCCAATTGACGGTCTCATGGCGACTTCTTCTTTTTGAGGAGGGACGCACCGCTCGCTCGAAAGGCCGGATCGTTTGCTGCTGGCGCCGCAGGCGCTGGTGGCGACGCTGCGACACTCGGGGTCGTGTCTGCAGTCGGCGCGGTCGCACCGATGTTCGTAACTGGTGGAGGCGTCGCTGCCACCTTAGCCGCGGCGACGGCGCGTGCCACGGTCATCTTGGTATTGAAGTCGACCTCAGGCCAAAGAATGAAGCGGCGGCCATCCTCGATGCGGAATGCGTAGCGCACACCACCGATGTCGATTGACATGTAACCGAGCTGGGTGAGTGAACTGCGATAGTCGGTTTCGCGCTGAAGGCGATTGATGAGCTCTTTCGACTTTCGTGCGTAAGGCGAAAACAGTTCTGCCTTCCCAGGCTTTTGCGCCATGGAGTCGATGAAGAAGGCAATCGAGTACGACGCAACCGTTGTCGCTTCGAGCGACGCCTTCCCAGGTCGGCGCTTGATGAGCGTGGCGAGTTGTTCCGCTCCGTGCTCTCTTCCGATTTGGTCGCTGGTAAATGCAGCCATCGCCTCGAAGACTTCGGTGAGATCTTCGCCTTCTACGGACGGCAGAATGACACCGAAAATCTTAGCTAGGGCTACGGGCACGACGGGGCGCGAGCCAGTGTCGGCTTGGCGCAAATACCACTCCGCTGGATGCGCCTCGATGATGCGTTTGAGATTCTTGACGATGCCGCGAGCCGCCTTGAGGATCTCCTCAAGTACTTCACCCTTGGAAATTTTGTCATCCATGAAGGTGACGCCGATGTGCACGGTGCGACGGCTAATCTCTCGGCGGTCTGGCATATCTTCCGCCGATTCGGCGACGTAGGTCAGCACATTTGGGACGTTGATCTCTTCCTTGAAAAGTCCTCGGCCCGGCAGAGAATCGGTGCCGGCGAATCGAATGAGAGCGTCGGCCATCCCTTGGCGCTTGCCAGCTTCCTTCGCACGCGCGTACACGCAGCCTGCAGCCATCTCGAACATTCTTTTGTTTTCGAGTTCGCCTGCGAGCGAGAGATCGAAGCTCACGCGCATGTGTGCGGGGCCACACCTTTCCCAAATGCGTCGCGGCATCTCCGCCATAAAATCTTTGCCCGCGCCGGGGACCGCCACGAACCAATAAACACCCAACAATCCGGGCGCGATGTGGCGCAAGAGCGGTGACGCGATGGCCATCACGAAGCGGCGTACGTCATCTTCACTAGCCAGCGGCAGACGACCGGCGCGGAACAGATTGAGAAAGAACTCGACGGCGTCTATCTCCTCGACGTCGTCGAGTGTGTCCCGCACGGTAACGGCCGCAATGTGGAAGGTGGAAGGGTGAATCTCCCAGTGCTCAATCGTGTGTGCGACGGGCAAGGCGTAGGTCGTGATGGCGGGAACGCCGAGCTTAGCCAGCACGTTCGTGTGTCCGACCGCGAGCTTGTGTACGAGCGAGACTGCATCTGAAACCCAGCCGGGGACGAATACGATTCCGTCTCTAGTGTCCTCGCTAGTCAGGACATGGAGCGCGGTTGCTTTCAACTCGTGCGCGTTCGTCTTGAGGTTTGGGCCGGTTCGACTGCTCACCGCGAGCGCGCGGCCGTCTGGTGCATCGTGTACGAGCTGCCCCGCGCCGCGCTCGTAGTAGGGCAGCATCGGTGGCAAGCCACCAACGCCACGCGTGCGGGCGTCGTAAACTGCTAGCACCTTGTTGTCTTCGACCTCGACGGTGATGTTCTCGTTGGCGAGGTGAAGTTTGAGGCGAAGAGCATCGCGTCGTGCCCACTCACGAGTCCAGATGTGGATCACTGCTCGGACCAATGGCGCTGCCCACGTGCGTAGGGAGAAGCGGATGTACTGGATCGCGCCTGCGGTCACGGGCAACTGCTTCAACGGATCGAACCGCGCGATCGATTGGCTCGCGTCTCCCGACGACGCGCCCGCGAGTTCCGCGAGATCAGCTTCGCTCCAATGTTTTGCACCCTCGCCTTCGTGGCCACCGAGGCAATGAACGCTGAGCTCGCCGTCGTCGGCGACGTTGATATAGCAGCACGGCGACCCGTGCGTGGGACTGGCTGGGCATGCCGCGTAGAGGAGGTGCCCGGGATCTTCGGGTGCGGAAATGCCGAGCTCGTCGAGGTACTCGCGGATGCGAGCGCGTTCGAGTGGGCCGAGTGCTCCAGCTCCAAGTGCTCGACGGACGCGGAATGGGAACGGAATCGAACTCGTCTTCGCCTCAAGGGGGACAGCGTTTGTGAGCGTCGCAGTGAACGCGACCGGCACGATCGCGCCGTCCTCGATTCGCAAGCAGGTCGGCAGCCGCTGCATCTGCCCCGGATCCCAGCTCCTCGGGTCACCGGCCTCGAATGCAAGAGTGGCGCGCATCGCAAGTTCCGCGAACACGTTTGGAGCGATCGGGGTGACCGCGGCGCACGCCAGCTTGAATCCGTTGGGCGACGGGAACACGACGTTCGGCATCAACGTGCCAGCCTTCTCGATCGCATGCACAATGTCGTTGGTCGGCCGGTCGACGTCGACGACGATGCCGTAGATCGCTTCGAGATCGCGCGGCGCTTTCGATGTGCGCTTTGACAGAGAGAACTGGACGTCGACCAATCCGGCAGCGACCGTTGCTACGCCAACGGCATTGAGAACGTCCGCGATATCCGTCACGGCGACCGCGTGCGGGAACGTGCGGTATGCCGCAAGCAACCCAAACGATATCCAGGTCGCCGCGGTGTCCGGAAGGATGGGAAACGTTGCGAGAACGGCCGCGAGCGTTTGCTCGAGGATGTCGCTCGGCGCGATGGTCGAGTCGCCGACTTCGTGATCTGGGTTAGCACTGTCGTCGCTGCGCGCGGGGGGATTGTCGTCAGCGACGTTGGGCGCACTGGGCTCGGTGCTAGGCTGCGATGAGACGTCGCCGTTCAACCGCGATTCGTTGGGGGCCATTGCCCGGAATCATCATATTCCTGGGACAACTCGCACTTGAAGCGCCTAACGGTTCGCGTCCTTCCGCTGCCTGGTCATTGGGGGCTTCGTCTGCAGGCCAAGGCGCTCAAACTCGAGCGGGCCAAGATCGGGATGCATTACGAAGTAGTGCGCAAGAACCAATTTCAACGCCTGCCACTTCGGACTCGCCTGCCATTTACGGAGGGTTCGCAGAACCATTGCACCGGAACCCAAGCCGAGAGTTTGTGGAAGTCCATGCCATGGGGCGCCGTAGTGGAGGACAACAAGAACCGCCAAGAGAATGTCTTTGCGGGGCTTCGCGTGACTCCTCGCTTTGGGGAGCAAGTGTCCCACGCGCGCCCAGAGCTGCGGCGGGAGGAGGTGCTCGACGTCCTCTCGTTTTGTGGGGACAGGACGCCCTTTGCGCAGCAAGGCAGTTTGGGCTCCTTCAATCTCTTTCGTTCGTGCCTTCAGCTTGCTCTTGACTATCGCGAGCGACCTCTTTCTCGCACCGAGCGCATCCTCCGTGAGAAGCGCTGGGTGCAGCGGCTTTAGACGTGCGAACAGGAGCGTACGTTGAACCGCCGTCAGCCACGCGTGCCCCTTGCGTGTCGCGGCGAGCGAATGAAGCCCCTGACCTGGCTGTCGGGCTCGATGCCGCGGCACCAACGTCTGGACCGATCTGCGCGGGAGCTTCAAGGCCTGCGAGAGAACACTCTCGAGGCTTTCGCGTCCGCTGGAGCCCCAAACACGATCGTGATCGGCAGCCAGTAGGAGTCCGGTGTTCACCGCATGAGCGAAGTTGATTTCGGCACGCCTCGTCGTCGCAGTGGCGACGGTTGGCGGAAAGTTTGCGCGGGTGAACTCGCGGTTGAGCGCGCGGCGAAGGGCGATCACAAACGCGTCGATGAGCATCTTCTGGGAAGGTGCCGCAGCCATCCAAACGCGCTTGGGCGAGGGCTGTCCTTGACTTTGGTGAGCAGTCGCCAACGCGATGGCATATGCACCGACGTATTCGTCTTGCGCTGCTTGCATGAGCAATGGATCAGCCTTGAGCTCAGCGGCGATCCGCTGCGCGTCGCCGGACGGATTGTTGGATTTGCGCGAGAGGAGTTCGCAGAAGAGGCTGTCCAAAAAGCCATAGGCTGGTGGCTTGAACCCACCGCGCATTGTCTCGACGACCGGCGCGAACGCTCGGGCTGCGGCCGTTCTCCCCAGCTCATGATCGGTTAGAAGACGACCGTGCGAATTCACACGAAGAGTGTATGCACCAATTCAAGTGCGAACCAGGGCCGAGAATCCGTTAGCGACTGTAGCAGCGAGTTGATTCACAGGTGCCCATGATGAGGCGTGCTCGGTGTTTGTGAGTCATCTCGTCGTCTGTCGAACCTGCGAGCTCTGCGGGAGCTAGCCGGGCTTTCGCAAGACGAGCTCGCGGCTCGCGCATCGATGTCGCAGTCCAAACTCTCGCGGGTTGAGCGGGGGTATCTGGCAGCGACGGACTTGGACCGGCAACGGCTTGCGGGCGTCCTTGGCGTTGAACTCGAGGAGTTGGTGGTTGCATCTGCTCCGCTGCCGGTGCCTTGATGCCAACAGAGCGCGAAGTCGGCGCGGTCGACGTGCCAGAGCGTCCCGTTGTTGTGTCGGAGAAGGCTCACTCACGCACGACAGCGGAGCCGTCGGAGCTTCCGTACCTGCTAACTCCTGACGAGGCGGCGACTCTACTTCGGACCACCAGGAAGGCGATCTACGCCCGAGCCGAACGAGGTCTTCTTCCAGGCCTTGTCCGCGACGGTCGACGCATCCTTGTTCGTCGCGATGAGCTGCTACGCTCGTTGTCGGAAAGACGAGCGCCATCGCCGGGAGCTACCCGACGATGACCGTGAGAATCAGGCAGTACACGAGGAGCAAGCGCGTGGGATTGGAAGCGGACATTCGTTTCCGTTGGCCGGATGGAACTTGGTTCCGTCGGCGGTTCCGCGCGCCCGTGAATACGGAGAGCCAGGCGCAGCGATGGGGCGGCGATTTGGAGCGGCGCATCTACGCGCAAGGGAAACTTGGTGCTCTCGCGCGCAGCAAACGAGACGTCATTGTTCCCGCCGAACCTATAACTGAGGAGGTCTCTAGCACTGCAAATACAACCATCCC
This sequence comes from Myxococcales bacterium, assembly GCA_043785265.1. Lineage (GTDB taxonomy): Bacteria > Myxococcota_A > Polyangia > Polyangiales > Polyangiaceae > JANYHY01. The sequence goes on from JAYVXK010000365.1 coordinate 6,118, forward strand.
GACACTTGCGGCGTTCTGGCCGCGCTTCATCCGCGGTCACTGCGAAGCCAATCGTCACAAGCCGAGCAGCATCGAGCGGAAACAAAGCGCGTACCGGACCTGGATCGAGCCCAGGCTCGCTTCAAAACGTCTCGACGAGATCGGTGCCGAAGACGTGACCGCGTTGAAAGCAGACCTCGCCAAGTCGAGCGCGAGGACCGCCAACAACGTGCTCACGGCACTCAGTGCCTGTCTCAAATTCGCTGGGCCCGATGGCCTTCGCAGATCGGAGGGGCTCGGCATTATCAAACGGGCACCTCGCGTCGCACTTCTTCCGATCGACTCCGACGACGTGCCGGAGTGGTACGAGGTGCACGAGTACAAACGCCTTGTCGCTGCTGCCGCGAAGCTCGACCCTCGTATCCATACGATCGTGCTGCTCGCTGGGTCGGCGGGTTTGCGCAAGTCGGAGATCGCGGCGCTCAAATGGACCGACCTCGACATGAAGCGTCGCATGATCCACGTGCAGCGCTCCATCTGGGAGGGCAAAGGTGGCGAGCGTCACGAGACTGTCCCGAAGAGCGGCAAGGGACGGCAGGTGAAGATGACGACTGCACTCGCGGACGCGCTCACGAACCTCCGTCACCTTCGAGGACCACGGCTGCTCTACACCGACGACGGCAA